>JBBRKB010000041.1:0-15047 GCA_038218385.1 Cytophagales bacterium
TTTACAAGAGCATCATCGTGTTCTTGTTCAAATAAAGATTGTTTGTTCTCGTATCGCTCTGTAAGCTGCTTTTGTATTTTATTGAGTTGTTCAGATGAAACATCTTCCATAAACCCAACATTCAAAATGGTGTGATGACATATCCGGTTATCACCATTGCGATAGCTTTCTACTAAGCGGTAATAACCACTTAGTTTTTCTGTTTGTGGATGCTTGCGTAAAGAGAACTTGAAATACACCGCGCAAAGTACTGGTATAGATGCTCCGGGAACAATACCCTCTGTGTACTACAAATCCCGCGAAGCCCTTATACAGAGCATAAAAATATCTTACCCGTAGGGGGGTACAGGAAAATTATAAAATACGATGGCTTTTTAGGTGAAAAAAAATTGAAAATTCTCATTTTAGAGGTAAAAGCTGCAATGTGGGTTAAGATATTATTACGATTCTGCTAGCATTGCCAATAAGCAAAAGCTCATTTGGTTCAATTTTCCCTGAAAATCTGATCATCGAAAATGGCAAGTGTCGAACCGCCCGTGAGAACGAAGTAATCGTTGTTTTAAAGGGTTTTGAAAAGGATTTTAAGAAGGAAAGACCGAAGAATTTCCGGTCTTTCCGGTTGGGTAGTCCCGGCAGGAATCGAACCTGCATCAAAAGTTTAGGAAACTTCTATTCTATCCATTGAACTACGGGACCAGCTCTAAAACCAAGGCGGCAAATTTATAAAAATATGGTTAGGATTCAATTTTCTGAATTCTCATTCCAGGCCAAATAGTCCACGGTATCTTCAAGGTAGTTAGGGTATATCATCTTGTGTTTAGCCGTCACTTCTTCAAGCAACACCCCCCGCAGTTCTTGAATATTTTCTTTCCTGGCAGCAGAGATAAAGATGATTTTGTCATATCCATGTTCGCGGTAATACCCTTTCATCGCTTCCCTGTCAGTATCCTCATGCTGATCTACCAAATCAATTTTGTTCAAGACAAGGATGGTGGGGATATTTCCAGCACCAATTTCCTGAAGTGTTTTTGTTACTACTTCAATGTGGTTGTTATGAAAGGGATGGGATACATCAACAACGTGGATGAGGATATCGGCCTCGCGTACTTCATCCAGTGTCGACTTAAAAGATTCAATCAAGTGGTGGGGTAATTTGCGTATAAACCCAACGGTATCTGAAAGAAGGAAAGGGATAGCACCCCACGTCACCTTTCTAACTGTTGAATCTACCGTAGCAAAAAGTTTGTTCTCGGCAAGAATCGATGAGCCACTCAAAAGGTTCATGAGTGTTGACTTTCCTGCATTGGTATAGCCCACAAGCGCTACGCGTGTCACCTGACTGCGATTTTTGCGTTGGGTTTCGCGCTGCTTCTCTATCTTTTCCAGTTTTTCTTTGAGAATGGTAATCTGTTTTCTAATAACCCGCCGATCCGTTTCTATTTCCTTTTCACCTGATCCACCGCGTGTACCTGTTCCACCTCGTTGTCGCTCTAAGTGCGTCCATAACCTGGTGAGTCGGGGAAGAAGGTATTGGTTCATGGCCAATTCCACTTGGGTCTTAGCTTGCGCGGATTGAGCTCTCGCAACAAAAATTTCAAGAATAAGAAGACTCCTATCATAAATGGTAACTTTCTCCTCTCGATCCTTAGGGTTAAATATTGTTTCAATGTTCCGAAGCTGAGAAGGGGTAAGATCGTCATCGAATATCAAGGCATTGACATGCTGAGAAAATGTTCGCTGCTTTAGTTCTTCCATTTTCCCTTTGCCCAAATAGGTTCTGGAGTCAGGATGTGGCAATTGCTGAATTACTTTGCCCACTGTAGAGATGCCTGCGGTTTCCGCAAGAAACTCCAGCTCACTTAAATGCTCCTGAATAATATCTTCCGGCTCATTCTTTCCCACCGCAATTAGATACGCCTTTTTATTATTGCCCATTCGTTTAAAAAACCTTATATTATATACCTAATACAAATATTTGAATATTAATTCATGCATTCCTAAATACTCACCTAAACATTTGGTAAATTTGAGATGCTTTATCCAAAAACTCTACCCTTTATCGGGAGATTTAGACGGTTCAAAGACAAAACAATTACCTCAACCATAGCCCAATGAGAATTGCCATTGTCCTTAACACGTCCTGGAATATTTATAACTTCAGGATGAACTTTGTTCGCGCACTTCAACAAGAAGGCCACGAAGTACACACTATTGCCCCCGTAGACAGTTACACTCATTACCTGGAAGAGGAAGGCTGCATCCATCACCGTGTGCGCATGGACAGCCGGGGCGCTAATGTAATTAAAGATTCCGCTTTGATCTTTGAATTATTCATGATCTACAAAAAAGTACGTCCTGATATCGTGCTACATTACACTATAAAGCCTAATGTCTATGGAACATTGGCAGCATCGATGCTGCGAATTCCTACCATAAACAATGTATGCGGCCTGGGCACCGTTTTTTTAAAAGACAATCTGGTTTCTTTTATTGCTGTCCTTTTATACAAAGTCAGCTTCCGGTTTGCCAGCCGTGTCTTCTTTCAAAATCAAGACGACCTGAATTTATTTGTCAAGCGTAGACTGGTGCCAAAAGAAAATGTGGACTTACTTCCAGGCTCGGGGATTGATCTTAAGAAATTTACACCATTCGAGTACACCCGAAATACCAAGTTCACATTCCTTTTGATTTCGCGTCTTATCAGTGACAAAGGTATTTTTGAATATGTAAGCGCAGTAAAAAAACTTCGAGAAGAAGGAACAACCACACGTTTTCAAATTTTGGGCGCCATGGATCCCGAACATAAACGCGGAATAAAGACAGAAATAATTAACGAATGGATAAATTCTGGCACTATTGAATACCTCGGTACCACAGACAATGTTCGCGAACATATTGAAAAGGCCGATTGTATTGTGTTGCCATCCTACCGCGAAGGAACACCCAGAACATTGCTTGAAGCTGCCAGTTCTTCAAAACCTATCATTGCCACCGATGTCCCAGGCTGCAATAATGTGGTGACCGATGGTGAGAATGGGTTGTTATGTGAATTGAAAAATGCGGATGACCTGGCGGATAAAATGCGCGAAATGGCTGTGCTCCCTGATGATATATTAAAAGAGATGGGAAGAAAAGGAAGAACGAAAATGGAAGCTCAATTCAATGAAAATCGCGTAATTGAGAAATATTTAAACACATTATCTGAATTCAGAAAGGTTTCGTAACACACCATGCAAATTTTCAAAACTGAGTTTGAGGGGCTTCTGGAGATTGTCCCTACGTTGTACCATGACGAACGCGGTTGGTTCTACGAATTTTATAAAGAAGAAGCATTCGCTAATGCTGGTATACCCACAAAATTTGTTCAAGAAAACCAATCCTTTTCCAAAAAAGGTGTTGTGCGTGGCCTGCACCTTCAGCGCCCGCCTTTTGCGCAGGCAAAATTAGTTGTAGTACTCTCGGGTAAAGTTATGGATGTGGTGGTTGACCTCAGAAAAGATTCAAAAACCTTTTGTCAGACTTATTATTGCAACCTTGATTCCGAATCAAAAAAAATGCTTTTGGTGCCGGAAGGCTTTGCCCACGGATTTGTCGCGCTTGAAGACTCGGTTTTTTTTTATAAATGCTCAAACCATTACCATAAACAATCTGAAGCTGGCGTCCTTTGGAATGATCCCCAATTGAATATCAACTGGCGGGTACAAAACCCCATAATCTCAGAAAAGGACAAGACATTGCCCACCCTAGAGGAGTTCTTGAAATTATCCGTAATTTCGCAGTTGTGAAAAAAATTAAGACTTGAAAATTTCCCTGATCCATTACGCCAAGCTCCTTGTTTTAAGCCTGATGTTCACATCCTGTGCGTCTTATAAGTCGAACATAATGTTTAAGGTGCCGGAAGGCTACAAGCTGTCACAGTCTGTACAGACGGCTGAGAAAAATTATTTGATCAATAAAAACGATCTTTTAACACTGGAAGTTTATGCTAACAATGCGGAACGTATAATAGATCCTGATGATCGGCTAAATGAAACATTGCCCGCCAATAGCACGATAACAAAAGAAGTTACCCAATATCTGGTAGACACAAAAGGAAATGTGAAACTGCCCATGCTCGGGGAAATTTCTTTGGCAGGGTTGACTATTCGGGAAGCTGAAGGCATTGTGCAGAGCCAGTATGAGGCGTACTACACAAAACCATTCGTTGTACTAAAAAATATAGCAAAACGTGTTATCGTTTTAGGGGAACCGGGGGGAATGGTGATACCCCTTCCGTATGATAATATCGAGTTGGTTGAAGTATTGGCCTTGGCGGGAGGTATTAAAAAAGAGGGCAAGGCATCCAACATTCGGGTGATGCGCGCAGATGAGGTTTTTCTTATTGACTTACAAACTATTGAAGGTTTTAAAAAAGGCAATATGATAATGATGCCAGGCGACATTGTATACATAGAACCCATCCGCCGTCCATTCACCGAAGCACTTAAAGATTACGGTCCGTTGGTGAGTATTGTGGTGAGTCTATCCACGTTGATTGTTGTTTTATATAATCTAAAATAAAGTGGAGTCTAGAGGTCAAATACAGCCGCTGAACAATTCACCCGAAGCGATCGATTTCAATAAACTTGGACTCATCTTAAAGAGTAACCGGATTTGGATCCTACTCATTTTTATTTTGATAAATACGGCAGCATATCTGATCATCAGGTATTCCAAAGAAGTGTATGAAAGCCATTCGGAATTAAAGCTCGATATAAAAAGTGACGCTACTGAACTTGGATTTAAGCCCTTTGTTGAAGACCAAAATTTAAATATTATCTCAGGCGAGATAGAACTTATTCAATCACGTCTTTTTCTTAGCCGCTTACTTGACTCCATCGACCTTAATGTTAGCTACTTTAACAGCGGAGAAATTCTTGACTATGAATTTTTCGGACGAACACCTTATACTGTTGAATACCAAATAAGCAATTCTGCTTTCTACAACACACCCTTTTATATTGAAGAAGAAAAAAATGGCTACACGCTTCAAGTAGGTCAGTCCGACTTAACCCTCCACGGGCAATTTGAAAAACCATTACTCACCGATGGATTGAAATTAACGCTTTCAAGAAATAAGAATTTTGACGTATCGGAAAACCTGCATTGCTTTTTCATCATCAACAGCCGGGAAGTCTTGCTAAATTATTTACTAACAAAATTAAGTGTAGAGCCCCTAAACTTCAATGCCAATACGATTCGTATTTCTTTCAAAGACCACAATCCCGTTAAGGCCAGTACCATCGTGAATAAAATCGATTCCCTTTATCTGAACTATAGCAACGAACAGAAAAATTTAACCAACAAACAAAAGATCGACTGGCTCACCAACGAACTCCAACAAATTGAATCTAAGATGGGCGAGTATGAAAACTATTTTGAAGATTTTATCCTCACCAACAAGACCAATAACCTTGATAAGGAATTGGATAAAACTATTCAGCAAATAAGCTCGCTTGACTCACAACGATTTGAAGCAACAAAAAAGATTGGAGACCTCAATCACTTAATCGACAACCTGGCAGCAGGTGAACTCTATTTAACAAATGCCGTCCGTTCTCAATTTCCAGAAAGCATCAACGAAAAACTAAAACAACTGGAAGATTACAAGGCCGATTTAAACAAAGTAAAACTTTCGTATAAAGAAGTCACTATTGCCGTTCAACAGCGTGAGTATGTAATAAAAACTAGTCAAGACAACCTCATTGAAGAATTAGGTGAGCTGAAAAAAAACTGGCTCAATAACCTGCTGGAGTTGAACAAGCGAAAATCAAAGCTTGAAAGCAAATTTGCCAAAATGCCTGATCAAAACACCGAGTTCAACAAGAACGAACGGTTTTATTCACTCTACGAACAATTTTATTTAACGCTCATGCAATCAAAATCAGAATTTGAAATTGCAAAAGCAGGTTCCATACCCGATTTTAAAATTCTTTCACCCGCGTCCTTCTCGGGAAATCCTATTGCACCCAACAAACTGATGATTGCCGGAATAGGCCTCGTTGCAAGCATCATGATTAACCTCTTTTTCATTGGTATACTTTATATACTGAACAATAAAATAAACACCATAGCAGATCTTGATGTCATTCAAAATGTGCCGCTCCTTGGTGTTATTCCATTTTCAAAAGACATTGATGGATATGACATACACATAGTCAACCATCCCAAATCGATGGTGAGTGAAGCCTTTCGCACACTTCGAACCAATCTTGATTTTATCGCAGCCAACGCAACGTTAAGGACCATTGCTATATCGTCAACCGTTTCAGGAGAAGGTAAATCGTATGTGGCCCTAAATCTTGGTGCGGTGATGGCTCTTTCAAGAAAAAAAGTTATTCTGCTTGATCTGGATTTACGAAAATCAAAAGCCGATTTACCGGATGAATTAAAAAATTCCACTCAAGGTATCAGCACTGTTCTCATACGAAAAAATACTTGGCAAGAGTGTGTTGTTAAGACCAAATTAGAAGGCCTGGATTACCTTCCCGCAGGGCCGCATCCACCTAACCCTTCAGAACTGTTGTTGAATGGTGAGTTTGAATCTTTGCTTAATAGTTTAAAAGAGCATTATGATTTTATTCTAATGGACACACCCCCGGTAGGGCTTGTGACAGACGGGATCATGGCGATGAAGCATGCGGACGTTTCCATCTACATTGCGCGAGCCAACTATTCAAAAAAGGAATTTTTATTAAACCTCAAGAGGATCATTTCCATTAATAAATTCTCTAATATTACCACGGTGCTAAACGCACTACCAAGCCGAAAAACAAATTCTTATGGGTACGGCTACTATGAAGACAGCTCAAAGAAAAAAACCAAGAAAGCCTGACGGAACGCATCGTGATAAATTGGTTTAAAAGCAAAAACGCAAAAACGCAAAAACTCACCACAGACATCCACTCACACTTATTGCCTGGATTGGACGATGGTGTAAAATCGTTTGAAGAAGCTGAAATGCTCCTGAGAAGATTTTCATCGCTAGGCTATAGCAAGGTGATTACCACGCCTCATATAATGGGTGATATGTATAAAAACACACCTGATGAAATTCTGGAAAAATTACGTGAACTTCAAGGACACATTAAAGCCTGGAAGATTCCCATAACCCTAGAAGCCGCTGCCGAATATTATCTGGATGAACAGTTGATCAAAACAATTGAAGAAAATAAAAAGGTACTAACCTTTGGTAATAACTACTTACTGTTCGAAACCAATTTTATAAGTGAACCCTTGAACCTCCGTGAATTTATTTTCATGGCCACCACACGGGGTTATACATTAGTATTGGCCCATCCCGAACGCTATTTATTTCATCATCATAACATCGAAAAAATAAAAGACCTAATGGACCGAGGTGTGTTGCTTCAACTGAATATTGGCTCCATACTCGGCGTTTACTCTAAGGAAGTGCAAAGCTTGTCGCACAAGCTTATCGATCTGGGCTATGTTCATTTTTTAGGAAGTGATTGTCATAATACCTTTCACATGGATGCGCTGGAGAAAGCGACTAAATCCAGACATTTTAGAAAAGCCTTATCTTTGCCTCTGCTTAACAACACGTTATAATGATTGCGGTAACAGGTGCGACCGGTCTTCTGGGAAGTTCAATTGTTCGAAGGCTAGTCGAAGCCCATCATCCTGTTATTGCCATTAAAAGATCAGGCAGCGACACATCATCATTAGATGACATGGCCTCAAAAATAACATGGCGTGATGCCGCTGTTGAAGACGTGGTGGCTATGCAGGAAGCACTTCAGGATGCAACTGTCGTTATCCATACTGCTGCCGTTGTTTCGTTTAATCCGCGGGACAAAAATAAAATTTACGCCACCAATGTTATCGGCACTCAAAACGTGGTAAACATTTGCCTCGAACAGAAAGTAAAAAAATTAATTCACATAAGCTCCGTTGCTGCTATTGGCAGACCGAAAGGAATCACCAACATTACCGAATCTCAAAAATGGATTGAGAGTCCTTATAACTCTGCGTATGGCCAATCAAAATACCTGGCCGAGCTGGAAGTGGTGCGCGGGCAGGAAGAAGGGCTAGACACCGTGATGATAAACCCTTCCGTTATTTTGGGTGCTGTTGACTGGAACAAAAGCAGCTCTGTGATTTTTAAGTACATCTGGAAGCAACGTCCTTTTTACATTGAAGGAAACCTGAATTATGTAAGTGTAAGGGATGTCGTAAAGGTGGTTATGCTCCTGCTTGAATCAACTATTTCGGGCGAGCGTTTTATTGTGAGTGCAGGCACTATCTCTTACTATGACATTTTTGAGCGAATTGCCAAAAAATTTGGGAAAAATAAACCGTCTATTAAAATAGGAGGAAAAGGTGTTGGCGCATTAGCCGAGTTGTCAACTTTTTTTTCCAACATAACACGCACAGAACCCATCATTACAAGGGAATTGGCCAGGGCCACAGCACATTCAGTACATTTCGATAACGCAAAAGTCAAAACCTTATTAGATTTGCAGTTCGAGCCTCTTGAGGAAACGCTGGAATGGTGTTGCACACATTACGCCCAGAAAGCCCGGTAGCAAAAAATAGTCAACGACTTTTTACATTTGCTTCATATTTGACTAATTTAGGAAAACTGTATACCATACATGGCGAGAGAATTTAGAAAAAGGGAGGAGGAAAATGAGTTAGTCAAACGATTTGAAGACCACCTTCGAAAAAAAAATTCGGAATTTTTTACGCTTGAAGCTTTTGAACTAATAGCAGACCACTATCTCTTTAAAGGCAAATACAACAAAGCGCTTCAGGCTGTCAACCTTGCCATCAGTCAACATCCTTTCTCAACAGAACTCATTACGTTAAAAGCACAAATCCTTACAAGCCTGGAAGAATTTGATGAAGCGCTTGAACTGCTAGACCAGGCGCACGCACTTCAACCCAACGACCCTGAAGTGTATTTAACAAAAGGTTCTGTGCTGTCCATGCAAGGAAAATTTGACGAAGCCATTGAGAACTATTTTTTATCGTTAGACCTCGCAGAAAATAAAGACGAAGTATACTATAGCATCGGCCTCGCTTATCAAAGCAAAGAAAATTTTCCTGATGCGATAGAAGCCTATAAGAATGCCATTGAAATAAACATTAATCATGAAGGCGCACTATACGAACTAGCCTATTGCCTCGATATGAGTGGGCAATTGGAGAAGAGTGTAGACTACTATAAAAAGTTTATTGACGAAGATCCGTATTCTGCTCCCGCATGGTACAACCTCGGTATTGTTTACAACAAACTTGAACAATACGAGAATGCCATGCAGGCGTATGATTATGCCATCACCATTGATGATGCTTTTGCGTCAGCGCATTTCAACATGGGCAACACCCACATGAACCTTTCAGAATACACCAAGGCTCTTGATGCATTCAAGAAAACGGTGGAGTTGGAAGGACCCAGTCCTGAAGTGTATTGCTGCATTGGCGCGGCGTATGAAAACATGGAGCAATACGACTTGGGCTTAAAATATTTTCAGAAAGCCGTAAAACTTGATTCACTTTATGATGAAGCCTTGTTTGGTGCAGGCGCATGTCTTGAAAAGCAAGAGAAATGGTATCAGGCCTTACACTTTTATAACAAAGCCCTTAAGCTGAATACTGAAAATCCAGAGTATTGGAAAGCTGTGGCGCATGCAGAGTTTAAAGTAGGCAACACCGTATCGAGTATCGATGCCTATGAAGAAGCCGCCAAGTTAGATCCTACCGATAAAGAAATATGGTTGAACTGGTCCTTTATATTTTATGAACAGGGTGACTTTGACAAAGCACTTGACACCCTCCTTCAAGGCTTCGCGGATAATCCAGACGATGCTGAGTTTTTCTATCGCATGACCGTTTATCTTATTGAATCGGGTCAATTTAAAGAAGCCTTTAATTATTTGGAAAATGCCTTAATTTTGGACTTTGATGGTCACACTACCTTATTTGATTTCTTTCCGAAAATCGAAACTCAAAAGGCATTGTATAAGATCATTGAGCAATTTAGAAAAGAAAACACCTGATGAATTACGACCTGAAGAACCTGCCTGAGCGAACAACAAAGCCCAGGCAATATGGCTTTACTATGGCTATGGACAAAGGCATGAGCGTGCGCGAAGCAGAAGACTTTGTAAGCGTGGCGGCCGACCATGTTGATATTGTAAAGCTTGGATGGGCCACATCGTATGTGACTCCCAATCTCAAAGAAAAAATTAAAGTATACAAAGATGCGGGCATTCCTACCTATCTGGGAGGCACCTTGTTTGAAGCCTTCATCATCCGCGATCAGTTTGATGATTACAGAAGAGTACTTGATAAATTTGATCTTTCATTCGCAGAGGTTTCCGATGGCTCTATCGATCTCGACCATGACAAAAAATGCGACTACATCACCAAGCTTTCCGAACAAGTAACTGTGTTATCTGAAGTCGGCTCTAAGGATGCGGAAAAAATAATTCCCCCTTACAAATGGATCGAGCTCATGCAAAAAGAATTGGACGCTGGCGCATGGAAAGTTATTGGTGAAGCACGCGAAGGCGGAAATGTAGGCCTGTTCAGATCAACAGGTGAGGTACGCTCTGGATTGGTTCAGGAGATCCTCACCAAAATTCCCTTTGAAAAAATAATCTGGGAGGCTCCTCAAAAAGCGCAGCAGGTTTGGTTTATAAAATTGTTGGGTGCCAACGTGAACCTTGGCAATATTTCACCCAATGAACTTGTGCCCTTAGAAACAATTCGTCTGGGCTTGCGTGGTGATACCTTTCTGCATTTTTTAGGTATTGAAAAAAGAAATAATGCAGCCCCCCCTTTTTACAACGAGTAAGAAAGTCAAATTGAGACGACTTAAAGATTATATTCTACTGTACCTAAAAGGTGTTGCCATGGGCAGTGCTGATGTTATCCCAGGGGTTTCGGGTGGTACCATTGCCTTTATTACAGGCATCTATGATGAATTGCTTTTTTCATTAAAGTCTATCGACCTTGATGCTGTAAAGCTTTTGCTACGAAGGGACTTCGCACTCTTTTGGAAGAAGATCAATGGCAGTTTTCTGGTTGTCGTGTTAGGGGGAGTTGCTACCAGCATTATATCACTGGCGAAATTGATGACCTATTTATTAGAACATCATCCCATGAATACCTGGTCATTCTTCTTTGGCCTCATTCTTATTTCATCGCCTCTTATTCTAAGAAAAATAAGAAAGTGGGACGTTGGCAAAATCCTATCCTTTGTCATCGGAATTGTTGTCGCTTACGGCATCACTATTCTTTCACCTACACAAACACCCGATGCCTATTGGTTTATTTTTATAGCCGGGGCCATTGCCATTTGCGCCATGATTCTGCCGGGGATATCCGGAGCTTTTATTCTTTTGCTTTTGGGAAAATATGAATTTATCATTCGCTCTTTAACTGAACTGAACATTCCCGTCATCCTTGTTTTTATTTTAGGATGCATGGTCGGCTTGCTTTCATTCGCACGTCTGCTAAGCTGGATACTCACACATTATCATGATATTACCATCGCCTTGTTAGCGGGCTTCATGTTGGGTTCTTTAAATAAAGTATGGCCCTGGAAAGAAGTGCTCTCCTATCGACTGGATTCACACGGCAAACAAGTTTCCGCTTTTGACAAAAGCATATTACCGGTTGATTATATGGAGTTGACTGGCAAAGACCCTCATGTTTTCCAGGCCATTCTTCTCGCTTCCCTGGGTATTTTCATAGTGATTTTGATTGAAAAGGTTGCTGCAATAGGTAAAACTAAAAGTTGATCATGGAAAAAGTATTTGGGTTGATAGGATTAACGGTTAGTCATTCGTTTTCAAAAACATATTTTGAGGAGAAATTTTTTCGCGATGGACTACGCGACCATCGCTATGAGTTGTTTCCGCTCGCCAACATAGAAGAGATAGAGAACCTGATCAAAGACAATAAGGATTTAATGGGGCTCAATGTTACCATTCCCTACAAGGAAAAAGTAATCAAGCACCTGGATAGCATTGATGAGGTAGCCAAGAAAATTGGTGCCGTCAATGTTATTAAAATAAAAGACGGTAAGCGTACAGGGTATAATACGGATTCAGATGCTTTTTATGAAACACTTGTGAAGTGGGTTCCGAAGGGAAAAAAAATTAAAGCACTGGTTTTTGGAACCGGTGGATCATCTAAGGCCGTACAAGTTGCCTTGATCAAAATGGGCATGGAATTTAAACTTGTATCTCGCGACAAAGCTACAGGTGATTATGCGTATGAAGATCTTAAAAATAATGCATCGATTACCCAAAGTCATCACTTGCTGATCAACACCACGCCTCTGGGTATGAATCCAAACAACGATGCCATGCCACCTATTGACCATGAGCATATCACAAAAGATCATTTCGTATACGATCTCATTTATAATCCCGCCAGAACGCTATTGATGCAACGTGCCGAGATGCGTGGCGCCACCATTAAGAATGGTCTTGAGATGCTTCATGTGCAGGCTGAAAAATCCTGGGCGATTTGGAATAGCTGATCCTATGGTTCTTTACCAATTTGTGTAATCCTATTCCTTACCTTTCAGGAATAGCTTGCATAATTTCAATAATAGCTGCGATAGCAAAATTCTTTTCTTCCGTGGGAATTATTTTTCGCTTTACAGGATTTATCCATTCAATTGAATTCCACTTAATCTTTTGTAAAATGTAAAGGCATTCAACTACTTTTACTTGTCTTCCATACTCCTTACTACAACACCAAATGGATTTTAAACTTACCAGCGAATATATACCGACAGGTGATCAACCGAAGGCCATCGATCATCTTGTACGTGGCTTAGAAAATGGGGAACAACATCAAACACTTTTGGGTGTAACAGGGTCTGGAAAAACATTTTCCATAGCCAATGTGATCGCGAAAACCAACAGGCCTGCACTCATTCTTAGTCACAACAAAACGTTGGCTGCCCAGCTCTATGGAGAGTTTAAACAATTCTTTCCTGAAAATGCCGTGGAGTATTTTATTTCCTATTATGATTACTATCAGCCGGAAGCCTACATTCCTTCTTCCAACGTTTTTATTGAAAAAGATCTCTCCATCAATGAGGAAATCGAAAAGCTTCGTTTAAGCACAACATCTTCATTGCTAACCGGGCGAAGAGACATTGTTGTTGTAGCGTCTGTGTCGTGTATTTATGGTATCGGGAATCCGGAGGAGTTTGGCAAGAATGTGATTAAGCTCGCCGTAAAAGAAATGATTCCGAGAAACCGCTTACTGTTTGCCCTTGTTGATATTCTTTACAACCGCACGGAAGCAGAATTTAAACGAGGCACCTTCCGTGTGAAAGGTGATACGGTGGATATATTTCTTGCCTATGCAGATTATGCCATTCGTATTTACTTCTGGGGCGATGAGATTGAATCCATTCAACGTATTGATCCTTCAACTGGAAAAAAAATATCAGACGAAAGTGTTGTCACCATTTTCCCCGCCAATCTTTTCGTAACCGGAAAAGAATTTCTTCATCAAGCGATGAAAGAAATTCAAAACGACATGGTAGCACAAGTTGAAATGTTTGCAAGCGAAAAAAGACACCTTGAAGCAAAACGTTTGAAAGAAAGAACGGAGTTTGATCTTGAAATGATGCGCGAGCTTGGCTATTGCCAAGGTATTGAAAACTACTCCCGCTATTTCGATAGACGAAATCCTGGAGCAAGACCCTTCTGTCTGCTTGATTATTTCCCCGATGACTACCTCATGATTATTGATGAAAGTCATGCTACGATTCCGCAGGTCAGGGCCATGTGGGGCGGTGACCGCTCTCGCAAAGTAAACCTTGTCGACTATGGCTTCCGTCTACCCTCGGCACTCGATAACCGTCCGCTAACCTTCAATGAATTTGAATCACTCATCAAGCAAACCATCTATGTAAGCGCAACGCCCAGTGAATATGAGCTGCGCAAATCAGAGGGTGTTGTTGTTGAACAATTAATTCGTCCCACAGGATTATTGGATCCTATCATTGATGTTCGTCCCAGTAAAAATCAAATTGATGATTTAATGGATGAAATTGATGAACGCGTGAGAAAGAATGAGCGCGTGCTGGTGACCACATTAACAAAACGAATGGCGGAAGAACTCACAAAATTTCTCGACCGTGCAGGTGTAAAATGTCGGTACATACATTCGGAAGTACACACGTTGGATCGCGTTGAAATATTGCGCGAGCTTCGCCTGGGTGTCTTTGATGTTTTAGTTGGCGTCAATCTTTTGCGAGAGGGTCTTGATCTTCCCGAAGTTTCACTGGTAGCTATCATGGATGCCGACAAAGAAGGGTTCCTTCGCAATCAACGTTCCCTTGTACAAACGATAGGTCGCGCAGCCCGAAATGAAAATGGACGTGTGATTATGTATGCCGACAAGGTTACAGAATCTATGGAAAATGCTATTGATGAAACGAATCGTAGACGAAGTGTACAAATAGAATACAATTTAAAGCATGGTATAACACCGCGCACCATCATACGAAGCAAAGAAGCTATTCTCGGCCAAACCAAAGTTGCCGATTCTAAAAAATCAACGCCTAATTATTATGTTGAAAACGAAGAAGCATCACTCGCTGCAGATCCGGTAGTGGCGTACTTGAGCAGAGAGGAGTTGATGAAGATGGCCGATCGCACACGCAAGGCCATGGAGAAAGCAGCCAAAGAACTGGAGTTTATGCAAGCCGCAAAACTTCGCGATGAACATCAGGCGATTTTGAAACTAATAGAAGAAAAGAAATAGCTGCGAGCTATGAGTTTCGAGCTGCGAGTAGTTGGTTCTCATTGCATCGTGCGACACAATTTCGCTATCCATAAATTTATCACAGCTCGCAACTCAATACTATTTACTCACAGCTCGCAGTTCGAAACTCAGAGCTATTTATACTTGCAACTCGCATTATCAGCCTTATTAAAATACGATTTATAATTCAAAGCTTTAGGATCCATACAGCCTTTCAAATTAAGCAGTTCAATGTTTTT
>JBBRKB010000042.1:0-14965 GCA_038218385.1 Cytophagales bacterium
ACCAACTGGATGAGTTTGAAGAACGCTTGGAGACTCCTTTTATTAAAGGCGAATCTGTGAAAGTAATGGATGGCCCTTTCAGCGGGTTTACAGGTAACGTGGAGGAGATTTTTGAGGATAAGAAGAAGCTGAATGTAATGGTGAAGATTTTTGGCCGCAACACGCCGGTTGAATTAAGTTATATGCAGGTAGAAAAAGTAGATTGAGATAACAATGGCAAAAGCAATTATAGGGTATCTGAAATTACAGGTAAAAGGAAACCAGGCAAATCCTGCGCCTCCTATCGGCCCCGCATTGGGTAGCAAAGGTCTTAACATCATGGACTTTTGTAAGCAATTCAATGCTCGTACGCAAGATAAATCAGGACAGGTATTACCTGTTTTGATTTCCATATACAATGACAAGTCGTTTGACTTTGTTATTAAAACACCTCCTGCTGCGGTGCTTATTATGGATGCAGCTAAAAACCAAAAAGGATCTGCCGAACCTAACCGGGTGAAAGTGGGATCTATCACATGGGATCAGGTCAAGACAATTGCAGAAACCAAAATGCCTGACCTTAATGCCTTTAAGGTAGAGTCGGCCATGAAGATGGTTGCAGGCACAGCACGAAGCATGGGTATAACAGTATCAGGAACTCCCCCTTGGGAAAATTAAATAACACAATGGCAAAAATTTCTAAAAAAAGAAAAGCCGTCCTTGGCAAATACGATCAGGAAAAAGAATACTCACTTGACGCTGCGTCTGAGTTAGTAAAAGAAATATCTTATACCAAGTTTGATCCCTCTGTTGATTTGAATATCCGTCTGGGTGTTGATCCTAAGAAATCAGATCAAATGGTGCGTGGTGTGGTGGCATTGCCGCATGGCCTTGGTAAAGATGTGCGTGTGTTAGTGCTTTGTACTCCAGACAAGGAGCAAGAAGCAAAAGACGCAAGCGCAGATCACGTAGGTCTTGATGAGTACCTCAAGAAAATTGAAGGTGGTTGGACAGACATCGATGTGATCATATGTACACCAACCGTTATGGCAAAGGTTGGTAAATTGGGTAAGATATTAGGTCCACGTGGCCTTATGCCAAACCCTAAATCAGGGACTGTTACGCTAGAAGTCGGTAAGGCGGTGAAAGAAGTAAAAGCCGGAAAGATCGACTTCAAAATTGATAAAACAGGTATCATTCATGTTAGCATTGGAAAAGCTTCCTTCTCGGCAGATAAAATCCGGGACAATGCGGCAGAGATGATCCAAACAGTAGCCAAACTGAAACCTTCCTCAGCGAAAGGTGCTTATTTCAGAAGTATCACCATGTCAAGCACCATGAGCCCAGGAATAACAGTTGACAAAGGTTCAATTGTTGGCATTTAAGAAAACAAGAACATGACCAGAGAAGAAAAAGCACAGATTATCGAAGAGCTTTCAAAGAAGTTTGCAGACCATGCACATTTCTACCTGGCTGATGCTTCGGGTCTTACAGTAGAGCAAGTGAACGGTTTCCGCCGCTTGTGCTTCAAGAGTGGACTGGAATATGGTGTTTACAAAAACACCCTTATCCGCAAAGCGCTTGAAAAACAAGAAGGTACAGATTTTTCACCGCTATACTCGGTACTTAATGGCTTTTCCGGAGTCCTTTTCTCTAAAGAGGCAGGCAATCTTCCGGCGAAGGTTATTAGAGAATACCATAAGAAACTCGATGGCAAGCCATCCTTGAAAGCAGCATCAATTGATTCCGAACTTTTTATAGGTGCGGAAAACCTTACCATGCTCAGTGAGCTCAAATCTAAAAATGAACTCGTGGGTGACATTATCGCCTTGCTTCAATCACCTGCCAAGAATGTTATATCTGCTTTGTTAAGCGGAAAAAATACCCTTGCAGGCCTCGTGAAGACATTGGAAGAACGCGCAAAATAATTTTAACAAAGAATTTAAATTTTAAAACACTAACACAATGGCAGATATTAAAGTACTTGGAGATCAACTGGTTGAACTTTCTGTAAAAGAAGTTAACGAATTAGCGTCTTACCTAAAAGACACATACGGCATCGAGCCTGCAGCTGCTGCTGCGGTTATGGCTGCACCTGCAGGTGGCGGAGCCGCTGCTGCTGAAGAGAAAACTAATTTTGATGTTGTTCTTAAAGCTCCTGGAGCAAACAAACTTCAAATCGTGAAGCTTGTTAAAGAACTTACTGGTCTTGGCTTGAAAGAAGCTAAAGATTTAGTGGACGGCGCACCAAAAACAATTAAAGAAGGACTTCCTAAAGACGAGGCAGAAAACCTGAAGAAACAACTTCTTGAGGCTGGTGCCGAAGTTGAGTTGAAGTAATTCTTCTTGAAGGCGAAGGTACCGTCTTAAAAACTTCGGTTTAGACCCCGCTCCCTGGATGAAAATCGGGACGGGGTCTATTCCTATTTGTACCTAAATGGTTTGTTCATCCGCTGTCCTGATTCTAGAATTTAAAAGATACATACCTTGGCAAAGAAGACTAATAACGGAAGAATCGATTTCTCATCGATAGAAAAGATTCTCGATTATCCAGATTTCCTGGACGTTCAACTCCAGTCGTTTAAGGACTTTCTTCAAATAGAAACGCCCGCAGAGAAAAGACAAAATGAAGGTCTGTACAAAGTCTTTGCGGAAAACTTCCCCATTAGCGATTCACGCGAAAATTTCGTGTTGGAATTTGTAGACTACACAATCGACCCGCCTAAATACAATGTGGACGAAGGTATAGACAGAGGGTTAACATACTCTGTTCCTCTGAAAGCAAAATTGCGCCTCACGTGCAACGATGATGATAACGAAGATTTTGAAACCATCGAGCAAGAGGTTTTCTTAGGCAACATCCCCTACATGACAGAAAAGGGATCCTTCGTGATCAATGGTGCCGAACGCGTAATTGTATCACAATTGCACAGGTCACCCGGTGTATTCTTTGCCATGAGCAAACACACCAATGGAACGAAGCTTTACTCAGCCCGCATTATTCCTTTCAAAGGATCATGGATTGAGTTTGCTACCGATGTGAACGCCGTCATGTATGCGTACATCGATCGTAAAAAGAAATTCCCTGTTACTACCTTGCTTCGTGCCATTGGTTTTGGAACAGACAAAGATATACTTGATCTTTTTGGTTTGTCCGAAGAGATTGACGCCAGCAAAAACACGCTTAAAAAAGTGGTTGGCAGAAAGCTTGCAGCACGGGTGTTGAAAACCTGGACTGAAGATTTCGTTGATGAAGATACCGGTGAAGTTGTTTCTATCGACCGTAACGAGGTGCTCCTTGAGCGTGACCACGTGATCGGTGCAGAAGATGTTGACGTGATTGTAGAATCAGGGGTATCCTCTGTTATTCTTCATCGCGATGATGTTAATATTTCTGATTACAACATTATCTTCAATACACTAGCGAAAGATAATTCCAACTCAGAAAAAGAAGCAGTTGAGCAAATCTATCGTCAGCTAAGAAATACAGAAGCACCTGATGAACAAACAGCGCGTGATATTATCCAGAGCTTGTTCTTCAGTGAAAAACGCTATGACCTGGGTGAGGTTGGCCGTTATCGGATCAACAAAAAACTAGGTCTCGATCTTAGCTTCGATCAACGTGTATTGACGAAAGAAGATATTATTCTCATTGTTAAATACCTTATTGGACTTATCAATTCAAAAGCTGTAGTCGATGATATTGACCACTTGAGCAACAGAAGGGTAAGAACAGTAGGAGAGCAATTATATTCTCAGTTTGGTGTTGGTCTTGCGCGTATGGCAAGAACCATAAAGGAACGTATGAATGTGCGCGATAATGAAGACTTTAAACCAGTCGATCTTATCAACGCGCGGACATTGTCTTCTGTGATCAACTCGTTCTTCGGAACGAACCAGTTGTCACAGTTCATGGATCAAACCAATCCGCTGGCAGAGATCACGCACAAAAGAAGAATGTCGGCACTCGGTCCCGGTGGTCTTTCACGCGAGCGTGCAGGCTTTGAAGTACGTGACGTACATTATACACATTACGGTCGCTTGTGTACCATTGAAACGCCAGAAGGTCCAAACATTGGTTTGATTTCTTCGCTGTGTGTTCACGCCAAAGTGAACAAGATGGGATTCATTGAAACACCGTACCGGGTTATTGAAAACGGAAAAATTAAGCCAAAAGAACCAGTGATTTTCCTTACCGCAGAAGAGGAAGACACAAATTATATAGCGCAGGCAAATGCCCGTCTTAAGTTGGATGGTGATTTTGAAGACGAGAAAATAAAGGCTCGTTTTGAAGGTGACTTCCCCGTGATAGATCCTACGGAGTTGAGTTACATGGATGTTGCACCAAACCAAATTGTTTCGGTAGCTGCATCCCTCATTCCATTCCTTGAGCATGATGATGCCAACCGTGCCCTTATGGGTTCAAACATGCAACGTCAGGCAGTACCGTTGATGAGGCCAGAAGCCCCTATCGTAGGTACCGGTCTTGAAGGACGTGTGGCCATTGACTCTCGTGCCCTCATATTGGCTGAAGGCCAAGGTGTAGTTGATTTCGTTGATGCGAAAAAAATCGTCATCAAATATGAAGTTACAGAAGAGCAAAGCCTGGTAAGTTTTGAAAATGAATATAGAACCTACAGTCTAATTAAATTCAGAAGAACAAACCAAGACACCTGTATCAACCTTACGCCCCTTGTTAAGAAAGGCCAAAAGGTTTTGAAAGGGCAACCACTATGTCAGGGATATGCAACAGCTGGCGGTGAGTTGGCTCTTGGACGTAACTTGCTGGTGGCTTACATGCCTTGGCAAGGATACAACTTTGAGGATGCGATCGTTATTTCTGAACGTGTGGTCCGTGATGATATTTATACATCTATCCACATTGAAGAATTTGAACTTGAAGTTCGCGATACCAAACGTGGTGAAGAAGAATTGACTTCTGAAATCCCTAACGTAAGTGAAGAGGCCGTTAAGCATCTTGATGAAAACGGTATTATCCGCGTAGGCGCAGAAGTTAAAGAAGGCGACATTCTTATTGGAAAGATCACACCAAAAGGTGAAACCGATCCTACTCCTGAAGAGAAACTTTTGAGAGCCATATTTGGAGATAAAGCAGGCGATGTGAAAGATGCATCCCTTAAGGCACCTCCATCTCTGAAAGGCGTTGTTATTGACACGAAACTTTTCTCAAGACCAAAACGCGATAAAGATGTTCGCATCAAGTCTAAGAAGGATTTGGACTCCTTGAAAAACCGCTACAGCAAGCAACTCATGGATTTAAGAAACGAGTTGATTCACAAGCTATCTACCCTATTGAATGGTAAATCAAGCAATGGTGTTAAGCATAAGTTTGGTGATGAACTGGTAAGCAAGGGCGTTAAATTCTCAGCGAAGGTTATTGAAAACAATCTTTTCCCTGATAAGAATATCTATCGTGATGAAAGCAATTACAGCGTACCTGAAGAGGTGAATCTGATTGCAGACATTTCACTGGAAAATTGGACAAGTGATGATCACACCAATACGATGATTGGTCAAATGGTGAAAAACTTTTTGATCAAACGCAACAATCACACAGGTGAGTTTAAACGTGAACGTTTTACGCTGGAAGTTGGCGATGAACTGCCAACAGGAATTGTACAGCTTGCAAAAGTATATGTTGCCAAGAAACGTAAATTGAAAGTAGGTGATAAGATGGCGGGTCGTCACGGTAACAAGGGTGTTGTAGCCCGTATCGTTCGCGATGAAGACATGCCGTTCCTACTCGATGGTCAACCCGTGGACATTTGTTTGAATCCGCTTGGTGTACCTTCCCGTATGAACCTGGGTCAGATTTTCGAAACCGTATTGGCATGGGCAGGTATGAAACTTGGCCGTAGATATGCAACACCAATTTTTGATGGTGCTACTACCGATGAAGTTTCTGCTGAATTGAAAGAAGCAGGCTTACCCGAATTTGGAAGAACATATTTGTATGACGGTCTTACAGGCCAGATATTCGATCAACCCGTAACCGTAGGTATTTCCTACATGCTGAAACTGGGTCACTTGGTTGACGATAAGATGCACGCCCGTTCCATCGGGCCTTACTCACTTATTACCCAGCAACCTTTGGGTGGTAAAGCACAGTTTGGTGGTCAGCGATTTGGAGAGATGGAAATGTGGGCACTTGAAGCATTCGGTGCGGCACACATCCTTCAGGAAATTGACACGATAAAATCGGATGATGTGATCGGAAGAGCGAAAGCTTACGAGGCCATTGTAAAAGGTGAAAATATGCGAAAGCCGAACATTCCTGAATCATTCAATGTATTGGTTCATGAATTAAGAGGATTGGCGCTGGAGATCACCATGGACTAATCAAGGTTAAAAGAAATTAATTTGTAACTCAAATAACTGAAAAGGAACACTATGTCTTTCAGAAAGAACAAAAAAATCAACGCAGATTTCTCCAGGATCACCATTAGCTTGGCATCGCCAGAGTCGATCTTGGAAAGTTCACACGGAGAGGTTACACAACCGGAAACGATCAACTACAGAACCTATAAGCCTGAAATGGGCGGATTGTTTTGCGAGCGGATTTTTGGCCCGGTAAAAGATTGGGAATGTCATTGCGGGAAATATAAACGTATTCGTTACAAAGGAATTATTTGTGACCGCTGCGGTGTAGAAGTAACGGAGAAGAAAGTCAGAAGGGAACGCATGGGTCACATTGAATTGGTGGTACCGGTGGCACACATCTGGTATTTCCGTTCACTCCCCAACAAGATTGGTTATTTGTTGGGTCTGCCCAGTAAGAAGCTCGATCAGATAATTTATTATGAGCGATATGTTGTTGTTCAATCGGGTGTTAAAGAGGAAGATGGTATCAACCGTTTAGATTATTTAACAGAAGAAGAATACCTCGACATCGTTGATAAGTTGCCGCGTGAAAATCAACTTTTGGATGACAACGATCCTAAAAAGTTTATTGCCAAGATGGGCGCTGAAGCACTTGAGATGTTATTGTCAAGGATCAAACTTGATGAATTGTCTTATGAACTTCGTCACCAGGCAGCAACCGATACTTCGCAGCAACGGAAAGCAGAAGCATTGAAGCGTTTGAAAGTGGTGGAAGCATTACGGGATGCAAGAACCCGCATTGAAAACCGTCCTGAGTGGATGGTGATCAAAATGGTTCCTGTTATTCCTCCTGAATTGCGTCCACTAGTTCCGTTGGATGGTGGTCGTTTTGCCACTTCTGATTTGAATGATTTATACCGCAGGGTGATTATTCGTAATAATCGTCTGAAGCGTTTGATTGATATTAAAGCGCCTGAAGTAATTCTTAGAAATGAGAAACGTATGCTTCAGGAAGCAGTTGATTCGCTTTTCGATAATTCAAGAAAAGTGAATGCCGTACGTTCAGATGGAAACCGTGCACTGAAATCGTTGAGCGATATGCTTAAAGGTAAGCAAGGTCGTTTCCGTCAAAACCTTTTAGGTAAACGTGTTGACTACTCGGGTCGTTCAGTAATTGTTGTTGGACCAGAATTGAAACTACATGAGTGCGGTCTTCCAAAAGATATGGCGGCTGAGTTGTTCAAGCCATTCATTATCCGGAAACTTATTGAAAGAGGTATTGTAAAAACCGTTAAGTCTGCCAAGAAAATAGTGGATCGTAAAGACCCTGTTATCTGGGATATTTTGGAGAATGTATTGAAAGGACATCCTGTTCTTTTGAACCGTGCCCCAACCCTTCACAGGCTTGGTATCCAGGCTTTTCAACCTAAGTTGATAGAAGGAAAAGCAATACAGTTACATCCACTGGTTTGTACAGCCTTCAACGCTGACTTTGACGGTGACCAGATGGCGGTTCACGTTCCGCTTGGACAAGAAGCAATTTTGGAAGCATCTATTTTGATGTTGTCTTCCCATAACATTCTTAACCCAGCTAACGGAGCACCTATTACGGTTCCTTCTCAAGACATGGTGTTAGGTCTGTATTATTTAACAAAAGGAAGAAAGAGCACACCTGAACATGTGATCATTGGCGAAGGAAAAAAATTCTTTGCACCTGCAGAGGTAGTGATTGCTTTTAATGAGGGTAAGCTTTCTAAGCACGCCAACATTAAAGTTAGGGTGCGTGTAAAAGATAAAAAGACAGGAGAATTTTCAACTCAACTTATCGATACCGTAACAGGCCGTGTGATTTTCAATATGCATGTTCCTGAAGAAGTTGGGTTTGTTGATGAACTCTTGACCAAGAAAAAACTGCAAACCATTATTGCAGACATCTTTAAGGTTTCAGGTCAGGCGAAGACAGCTAAGTTCCTTGATGATATTAAGGAACTAGGATTCCAGATGGCTTACAAAGGTGGGCTTTCCATGGGTCTTGGTGATGTTAAAGTTCCAGCAGAGAAAGAGATGCTTGTGCAAAATGCACAGAAAGAAGTTGATACGGTTTGGAACAACTACATGATGGGTCTTATTACCGATAACGAACGTTACAATCAGGTTATCGATATCTGGACTCGAACCAACACATTATTAACCAACACGCTAATGCGTCAGTTGGAAGACGATCAACAAGGATTCAATTCTATCTACATGATGATGCACTCTGGTGCACGGGGATCACGTGAACAGATTCGTCAATTAGGTGGTATGCGTGGTTTGATGGCCAAGCCTCAAAAAAATCTTGCAGGTTCTGTGGGATCAATCATTGAGAATCCCATTCTATCCAACTTCAAAGAAGGTCTAGATGTATTGGAGTACTTTATCTCTACCCACGGTGCGCGTAAAGGTCTTGCCGATACAGCGTTGAAAACTGCGGACGCGGGTTACTTAACAAGAAGGCTTGTTGATGTGGCTCAGGATCTTGTAGTATCAGAAGTAGATTGCGGAACCTTGCGCGGTCTTAAAGTAACAGCACTTAAGGATAATGAAGATATAGTAGAACCATTGTCTGAAAGAATTGTAGGTCGTGTAAGCGTTCATGATGTATACGATCCATTAACTGAAAAATTGATTTGCAGCACCAACGAGGAAATCACGGATGAGATTGCAAAACAAATTGAGGAAACAAATATTGAAGAAGTAGAAATACGTTCATTGCTGACATGTGAATCACGTGTGGGCGGATGTTCAAAATGCTACGGACGAAACCTGGCAACAGGTAAGATGGTACAATCCGGAGAGGCAGTAGGGGTAATTGCTGCTCAATCTATCGGTGAACCGGGTACTCAGTTGACACTTCGTACATTCCACGTAGGTGGTACAGCTTCCAACATCGCTGTTGAAGCCAACATCAAAGCGAAGTTCCCAGGTGTTGTTGAATTTGAAAGCATACGGGTCATTGACTCTACAGATGCTGAAGGAAACGCTGTGAAAGTAGTGATGGGTCGTACGGGTGAGCTTCGAATTATTGATGTAGAAAAATCAAGGGTGCTTATTTCCAACCACGTGCCTTACGGAGCTATCCTTCGTATAAAAGAGGGTCAGAAAGTTGAGAAAGGCGATGAGCTTTGCTACTGGGATCCGTACAACGCGGTAATCTTATCTGAATTTGATGGGGTCATTGAGTATGAATCCATTATTCCAGGAGTAACCTATAAAGAAGAATCTGATGAGCAGACAGGTCACCGTGAAAAGGTAATTACCGAAACACGTGATAAGACTAAAAACCCTGCGATTATTGTTGTTAGCAAGAGCGACTCAAAAACGTATAACATTCCGGTCGGTGCCCACTTAGCAGTGGATACAGGCGAGAAGATAAAAGCGGGACGAGTGCTTGCTAAGATTCCTCGTACAATGGGTAAGTCACGCGATATTACGGGTGGTCTTCCTCGTGTAACAGAATTGTTTGAAGCGAGAAATCCTTCTAACCCTGCTGTGGTGAGTGAGATTGATGGCGTTGTTACCTACGGTGGTATCAAGCGTGGTAATCGTGAGATCTTCATTGAGTCACGTGATGGTGTACAGAAGCGTTACCTGGTGCCTTTGTCTAAGCACATCTTGGTTCAAGATAATGACTTCGTAAAAGCTGGCCAGCCCTTATCAGATGGATCTATTACGCCTTCTGATATCCTTTCGATCAAAGGTCCTACAGCGGTTCAGGAATATTTGGTAAATGAAATTCAGGAAGTATACAGGTTGCAAGGTGTGAAGATCAACGATAAGCACATTGAAGCGATTGTAAGCCAGATGATGCAGAAAGTTGAAATCATCGATCCGGGAGACACTAATTTCTTGACAGGTGAGTATGTAGATAAGTTTGTATTTAGTACAGATAATGATACTGTCCTCGACAAGAAAATAGTACTTGAACCAGGCGATTCACAAATATTAAAACCCGGACAGATCATTACGGATAGAGAATTGCGTGATGAGAATTCCAACCTAAGAAGGAAAGATCAGAAGTTGGTTGAAGTACGCGATGCCTTGGCAGCCGTATCACGCCCTACTTTGCAAGGTATCACCCAAGCTTCTTTGAAAACAGAAAGCTGGTTGTCTGCCGCATCATTCCAGGAAACTACTAAGGTATTAAGTGAAGCTGCTATTCGCGGTAAGACGGATAACCTTAATGGCTTAAAAGAGAATGTGATTGTTGGGCATTTGATTCCGGCAGGAACAGGTCAACGTAGGTTAGGTGATTTGTTGGTGACGCATAAGGATGAATATGATGCTATGATGGCTGCAGAGGCTAAAGCCAAAGATCGCGAGCGTGAGCTTCAAGACTAACTTTATATAACACAATGCTAAAGGTGCGGATGTGCAGAATCTTTCTGTAAATCCGCACTTTTATTTTTTATAAAAAATTTTATGGCAGACGAGAAAATGGAAAAACAAAACCCTAATCAGATCAACATTGAGTTGTCTGAGGAGGTGGCTGAAGGCATTTATTCAAACCTCGCGATGATAGCCCATTCTAATAGCGAATTTGTGATTGATTTTATACGCTTAATGCCAGGTGTACCAAAGGCCAAAGTGAAGTCTCGGGTCATCATTACCCCCGAGCATGCCAAGCGTTTTTTGCTGGCATTGAAAGACAATATTGAAAAATATGAGGGAACATTTGGCCCCATAAAGCGCACAGACGATGCACCCAAGTTTCCGATAAATTTTGGAGGCACTGTAGGTGAAGCATAAAAAGTGTGTTTAAACGACTTAAAAGGGTCTTTTTGGATCCGATTCGACTACAAAATTCTTTTCACAAAGCGTTGTATCCTTTCGTTCTTCTTGATACCTTTGCAGTCCTAATTTTGAAAAGGTTATAAAAGGAAAAAATAAATGCCTACCATTCAGCAACTTGTAAGGAAAGGTCGGAAGAAATTGACATTTAAGTCAAAATCTCCTGCCTTGGATTCATGCCCTCAGAGAAGGGGCGTATGCACACGCGTGTATACAACTACTCCCAAGAAGCCAAACTCAGCTATGCGTAAGGTAGCCCGGGTTCGTCTTACCAACGGAAAAGAAGTTAATGCTTATATACCTGGTGAAGGTCATAATTTGCAAGAACACTCTATCGTGTTGATAAGAGGTGGTCGTGTAAAAGATCTTCCGGGTGTTCGCTATCACATCATTCGCGGTGCATTGGATACTGCAGGTGTAAGCGGTCGCCAACAGAGCAGGTCTAAATACGGAGCGAAACGCCCTAAACCGGGAGCACCAGCACCCGCAACAAAAGGTAAAAAATAATAATTGTTTGTTAAGACATGAGAAAGTCAAAACCAAAAAAGAGATACTTGTTGCCCGATCCTAAATTTCAGGATACGCTGGTAACGAAGTTTGTAAACTATCTGATGGAATCAGGCAAGAAGAGTACCTCTTATGGTATCTTCTACGACGCCATCGAACAGGTTGAAAAGAAACTAGGTGAAAGCGGCTTAGACGTTTGGAAACGAGCGATGAGCAATGTGACACCTGCAGTGGAAGTAAAAAGCCGCCGCGTGGGTGGTGCTACTTTTCAAGTTCCGGTTGAAATCAGACCTGAGCGCAGAGTAAATTTATGTATCAAATGGTTGATTGACTACGCCAGACTGCGTGGTGAAAAAACCATGATGGATAAATTAGCTGCAGAGATCATCGCAGCATCCAAAGGAGAAGGAGCCGCCATCAAGAAAAAAGATGATACGCACCGTATGGCAGATGCCAACAAAGCCTTCTCACATTTCAGATTCTAATTAATTTAGGTAATGGCACGGGATTTAAGATATACCAGAAATATTGGTATCGCAGCACACATTGATGCGGGTAAGACTACAACCACAGAACGTATTCTTTACTACGCAGGCGTGAACCACAAAATTGGGGAGGTTCATGATGGAGCGGCTACTATGGACTGGATGGCACAAGAGCAAGAGCGTGGAATTACCATTACGTCTGCAGCCACCACCGTTTTCTGGACCTACAAAGAAAATAAATACAACGTTAACATTATCGATACCCCTGGTCACGTGGATTTTACCGTTGAGGTGAATCGTTCATTGCGTGTGTTGGATGGTCTTGTATTCTTATTCAGCGCGGTTGATGGTGTTGAACCTCAATCAGAAACAAACTGGCGTCTGGCTGACAATTATAAAGTTGCCCGCATCGGGTTCGTCAACAAAATGGACCGCGCCGGATCTGATTTCCTTGGTGTATGTAAGCAAGTGAAAGAAAGACTGGGTAGCTATGCAGTTCCGCTTCAATTGCCTATCGGCTCAGAAGAAAACTTTAAAGGAGTTGTTGACTTAGTGAACAACAGGGGTATCATCTGGAATGAGGACGATAAAGGAATGACTTTCACTGAAATTCCTATTCCTGCTGACATGGTTGAAGAAGCAAAAGAATACCGTGAGAAATTGCTAGAAGCTGTTGCTGAATTTGACGAAACGTTGATGGGGAAATATTTCGAAGATCCGAACTCAATTACGGAAGTCGAGATATTGAACGCCCTGCGTCAGGCTACCATAAGCATGAAAATTGTGCCGATGGTGTGTGGATCATCTTTCAAAAACAAAGGGGTTCAGACCATGTTGGATTATGTGATGGAGTTACTTCCTTCACCACTTGATAAGGATGATATTATTGCTAAAAATCCTGACACTGACGCTGATGTTATTATCAAGCCCGATGTGAGTGAACCTTTTGTGGCGCTTGCATTTAAAATTGCAACTGACCCATTCGTGGGACGCTTGTGTTTCATCCGCGCCTACTCGGGTGTGTTAGAGTCTGGTTCATACGTGTACAACTCACGTACAGAAAACAAAGAACGAATTTCACGTGTGTTTCAAATGCACGCGAACAAGCAAAATCAAATCGAAAGACTTCCTGCCGGCGACATTGGTGCCGTTGTTGGATTTAAAGATATTAAAACGGGCGATACACTTTGTGATGAAAAACGTAAAGTAGTATTGGAATCAATGGTATTCCCTGAGCCCGTTATCGGATATGCCATTGAGCCGAAAAAGCAAGTGGATGTTGATAAGTTGGGAATGGCAATTTCTAAACTTGTTGAAGAAGATCCAACACTACGTGTGAATACAGATCAGGAAACTGGCCAGACTATTCTTCGCGGTATGGGTGAACTTCACCTTGAGATTATTATCGACCGCTTGAGGCGCGAGTTTAAAGTGGAGATCAACCAAGGTGCACCACAGGTGGCTTACAAAGAAGCACTTTCGGCTTCTATTGAACATAAAGAGGTTTATAAAAAGCAGACGGGTGGTCGTGGTAAATTTGCCGACATCGTATTTGAAATCGGTCCCCGTGATGATGGTAAAGAAGGGCTTGAGTTTGTGAATGACATCGTAGGTGGTGTTATTCCAAGGGAATTCATTCCGGCTATTCAAAAGGGATTTGAACAGGCACGCGTAAACGGACCTTTGGCAGGATATCCAATTGATTCTTTGCGTGTAAGACTTTTCCATGGTTCTTTCCATGATGTCGATTCAGATTCATTGTCATTCGAACTTGCTGCACGTGTGGGATTTAGAGAATCGGCCCGTAAATGTAGCCCTCAATTGTTGGAGCCTATTATGGCTGTAGAGGTATTGTCACCCGATGAATTTACGGGTTCAATTACAGGTGACTTGAATAGAAGAAGAGGTGTGATGAAAGGTATGGATACACGTGCCGGTTCACAAGTTATTAAGGGGGATGTTCCCCTTTCTGAACTGTTCGGTTATGTAACGGATCTACGTACTATTACATCAGGCCGCGCATCAGCATCTTTGACTTTCTCACATTATGCACCGGTTCCTAAGAACCTTGCAGAGAAAGTGATGGAAAATGTAAAAGGTGCGGCTTTATCTAAGTAACGAATTTAAAACTAATAGAGGATTTAGGCGATTTCCTTAACTAACAATTATGAACCAAAAAATTAGAATTAAACTGAAGTCCTACGACCACAATTTGGTTGACAAATCTTCTGAGAAGATTGTTAGGGCCGTGAAAGCAACAGGAGCCGTAGTAAGTGGCCCCATTCCACTTCCTACTGAAAAGGAAAAATTTACAGTGTTGCGTTCACCTCACGTTAATAAAAAGGCACGTGAGCAATTTCAACTTTGCACCTATAAGCGCTGAGTGGATATCTATTCTAATAGCGCAAAGACTGTTGATGCCTTAATGAAACTTGAACTTCCTAGTGGAGTTGATGTTGAAATCAAGGTGTAGTTACATGATAATAAGAAATAGCGAGAGCCATCCCTAAACAGGATGGCTTTTTTTATGTCCTAACGTTTATTAATGAAGGATTGATAATCGGATGGCGTATCTAAATCGATATTCCCTTCAGGAAAAGGAATGGATGTCACGTCTCCACTAAATTCATCAATAAGGGTTTTCGCACCATGATGATCGTTCAGGTTAATGAGGTGATCAAAGTAACGTTTATGAAAAAGTACGGGGACACCTAATGTATTGGCGTAGGATGATGCGACTATACTATGTGAATCGTTTTTGAATTTTTCTATAATGGAATCGATGTGTTTGCTGGTAAGCATCAACTGATCACAGACCAAAA
>JBBRKB010000043.1:0-14842 GCA_038218385.1 Cytophagales bacterium
TTACGAGAATTAATGCGTTGATGGAATTCAAACAATTAAAAAGAAAATGGGGCTGCAACTGCAATTGAAGTTTACGAAGCTCCGCATCTTTTACCATGGCCGCTGTTGTTGCTTCGCGCTGCGAAAGTTCTATTTGCTCACATAATTGATTATAAAACAAACTTGAAACGGAAATGCCTGAGATAAAAACAAAATCAAAAGCCCATCGCACCGGCATGGATCGGTGTAAGAATTCAATGTAGCCAACGTCTTCCGTTAGTTGCATCATGGCCTCTGCAATAGCCCATTGACATACCCATGCAAGCGCGAAGCTTAACCCAATGGCAAACCAAAGTTTGCCCGACTGTGGCATATAATGCAGTAAGGTGTTGCCCAAGAGTATGCTAAACCCAACTAGCAAACTATTTGTCACTACACTATCCCACAACGCTAACGTCAAATCAATACCAAACGAACTATTGAGCAGCCAAGCGTGAAAAGCTATCCACGACAGTAAGGCTATTGCCAACACAACACGTTTATAGTTCGTTACGATAGAGATCAGGTTATTCAATTGCAGTGGGTGGTTTCAATACAGGTTAGGCAACTATTGTAGTGGTTGAATTTGCATACAGCAGTTTTGCTTTTGCTTTCGTCAACTGTATGTACTCTTCCATACTTTCAGGTTCTTTCGTGCGGGCATAAATCTGTGAGCCATCTTCCATATTTTCAATGGGCGTGACATCTTCGACAGCAATAAAATTCCAATGAACATTTTCGTCTCTATCGTTTTTAAAAATATCTTCTCCCCTTCTGCCAACGATCTGCGCTTTTTCCCACGCCCACTCAAGTTCATCTGCTTTTATCAATCGGAATTGCTCATCAACCTGTGGGTTGTGTACGCCTTTTCCGCTGATTACCTGATAGACTATCTTTGCAAGATACCAGTTCATGATGGTGAGATTTAAAATTTATTAGTAACTCTTAATGTCAATTCCTCCGAACATGCACACCCCTGTAAGCACAATGGTTTTGTTTGTATCTTGTGTAGAGGAAGGCATATTCCGTTTATCATTCAGCCCACCAAAAATGGCCACTACATCTGACTTTATATTCCAGTTGGCAGGCACAATTAATTTAACCCCACCAAAAATCGCAACCATATCAATAACAACCGGTCTTTCAATATCTCCCTGTGTTAAGTCAATGTCAGTGCCACCAAAAAAGTTAGTGACCTGGCCTCCTTTAAACGATTTGGAAAATATTCGCTTCTTCGTTCCACCAAATACATTGATGCTATTCAAATAATCATCGCCCATATTCATCGTGTTTTTTTTTTCATCATAACCACTTGACGATGTGTCGTTATCGGGCGGGTAGAGATTAGGGTCTTGATTTATATCGCTGTCAATGCCAACACGTGTTGGAGAAATGACAGAACGAAAAATAAGGAAAAGGCCTATGATGATAATTCCCACTGGCCAAGCAAAACGGTGCATATCCCAGTCAAGAAAATCGTTACGCGTTAGCAGAAAAAAACTCCCGAGCAACACCATGATCAACCAGCCCACATTGGTGAACTTAGTCTTAGCACCAATAAAAAGCCCGATCACAATCAAGATCATGGGCCATGAAAACAACCATGAAGGAAAAAAAACAAAATCCAGTTGGCGCATAAGCAATACAAATCCTACCGCCATTACCAGTATTCCAACTAATACATTTCCTCCCGAAGGATGAAATCCATTTCTTCTCATGTTTCTAAACTCGTTCATAATTTTATTTGATTTGATACACCAAATGTAACGCGAATACCCCTTATGAAGCCAACATGATTAGGCAGGCACGGACACTATGTCGGTGAAACCGGAAGTTTGATAGGGCGAAAGGGGAGGTACGAGGGCAGAGGTACGAGGTACGAGGTACGAGGGAGGGAGAAAGTACAAGGGAAGAGAATTACGCCTGCTTACTGAAAGGTGAAGTTCTTGAAGATTTCTTTTTTGGACTATCGAGTAATCTCTTCCATGATTTCAGAATCCAAGGGTTTTACAGTAGATGGAAAAAATTTCACTTCTGTGCCATCACTGCTCACTAGGTATTTGCAAAAATTCCAGGAAGGGATTTTTCCGGCTTTTCCTTCGAGCCATCTATACAAGGGATGGGTGTCTTTTCCTTTAACAGAAATTTTTTTGAACATCTGAAAGGTGACACCATAATTTTTTTGACAAAAGGTTGCTATCTCCTCACTACCTCCGGGCTCTTGCCATAAAAAATTATTGGCAGGGAAACCGAGCACCTCCACTTTATCACCATGCTGTTTATGCAAATGTTCAAGGTCTTCGTACTGTGGCGTGAAACCACATTTAGAAGCGGTGTTTACAATTAATAACTGCTTCCCCTTATAGGTTTCGAAATCAATCTCCTTACCACCCAGTGTCTCCATTTTATAATCATAAATGGAACCTGATACAGCGCGTGGCTTTCTACCTTGCGCTAGTTTATCAGACAAATAAGAAATTAAACCCATTGGATAAAAAGTGAAATGATTTTTTTAGGATTGAATTTTTAAAGAAGATCAAGTATCTCTTTGTCCATTGGCTTAACCTTGGATGAAAAGAATTTTACTGTACCATCAGGCTTCACTATGAACTTACAAAAATTCCACGTTGGCTCTTTGTCGGTTTTTTCTTTCAGCCACTTATAAAGTGGATCCTGGTCATCGCCTTTAACGGATATTTTTTCAAACATCTGAAACTTTACACCATAGTTCTTTTCACAAAATGTGGCAATCTCATCGTTGGTGCCTGGTTCTTGTCCACCAAAATTATTGGCAGGAAACCCGAGGATGGTCACTTTATCACCATACGCTTCATGTAATTTTTCAAGATCGGCATACTGAGGTGTAAAGCCACATTTGGAAGCCACGTTTACAATCATTAAGGTTTTTCCTTTGTATTTACTGAAATCGATTGGACTTCCTTCAATGGAATTCATTTTGAAGTCATAAATAGAGGCTAAGGTCATACCTGAGATGAATAAAAATAAAACTGCGAATTTCATGTTGCTATATTTTGAGATTAAAGGATAAGTGCAAATCTATTAACCGTTGACATTTGGTATTTGTTCAACCGATAAGATTTTGATTTGTTGATATTCTACACTGCGAATATAGGAAAGTTTATTTTTGCAGTGTAAAGATTCCCTAGTTCAGGTTTGTTTGGTGCGTCAAAAAGATATTAATAAACTACACATACGATAGCCAGCGTTTTTCACGATGACTTGTTTTATAGGCATCATACCAGTTGCAAATTGGAAATAAGAGTATCACAACAAAAATCCAAATCGCATAAACAGTCGCCAGACTAAAGCCGTATCCCTTTAGGGCAGGCACATCAAACCATAACACAATCGCTATCATGGATGAATAACCGAAGCCTGTCAAGCCAGCAGCGAGTATAGCCAGGCCATGAGCCAAATAAATATGCAATACATAATAGAAGAGTGGCACACGCCCCACGCTCACGAGGGGCCTGAAAAATTTTGTAAAGCCATCGGTCACTGCTAAAAAAACTATCGCAGGGCCTAACGTCATCAAAATGTATAACAGGGATGGTGGATATTTAGATGTATTTAAAAAAGAAAGAAACGAAAACACAGCTGATGGTTGAGTTGTCCACGGTGCAGGGTCTCCATATATATTGAAGGCACGAAGAATAATGAAAAGCGCTATCGCTGAAGTTCCGATTCCAAAAAGCATTCTTCTTCGATTAGTTACATCCGATTTGTACAAGGAGCCAAAACAATATCCCAACGTCATAACACCAAGCCAAGGCAGCAGGGAATACACAATGAATACACTCCAGCTATTAAACTGAAACAGATTAGGCGAATGTAACACAGACCACCCTATAGCTTTCCAGGTTGGGCTTTCAACCTGAATACCATCGAGTAAATTATGGCCACCAACCAACAGCACACCTAGCACAAGAATAATTGATTTTGGTAAATGGATAATGGCAGCGAGCAACACCATGCTAGCACCCAAAACCCAAATCACTTGAAGCAAGGTTGCTGAAAAATGTATATCCATCGCCCAGCCGAAATTTACAACGGTAAATTCGAGGAAGATCAACCAAAGTCCGCGGGTGAGAAGAAAAACAGAAAGATCTTTTTTGCCCTTTCGTTCACCTACTAAAAATGCTGACGTGCCCGCCAGAAAAACAAAAACCGGTGCACAGAAGTGTGTTATCCAACGAGTAAAAAATAAGGGCACATTGGTCTGGCTCAGATCAACTGGATCAAATATGAAAGCATCGGCATGAAAATAATCGCGCACGTGATCCAGCGCCATGATAACCATAACAACACCGCGCAACAAATCGATGGAGACTATGCGGTTGGTGGATATGAGTTTATTGATCATGGCAAGGAAATAAAAAATTCCCGATCAAGGTAGGTATTTAAGGCAGGCGAACAAATGAATGGAAGGATTTAAATAAAATGTTTATACTATCTATAAAATCGTATGACAAAACTTCACATCCTGTTTTTATTTATTCTAAGTCTTTCTGCACAAGTGAAACCTTTCGTACCAGAGATTGGGGTAGTACAAGATTTTGAAAACGACAGCCAACACAAACTTACTTTTGGATTTCGCTGCCTGGTGGAGTCCACCTCCAAAATGCCGTCACCTAGAAATGTTAACGACAAACAATTTGAAGCCGGATATAGAATAATTACTATTTCTTTTTGTCTTTCGAATCCTTATCATCCGATTTCCCAAAAATCTTCTGCAAGAATGTCTTGTCTTCCTTTTTTGGATTGTCCACCGCATCTATATTAATCTCATTGTCGATGGAAGGCATAATGGCTTGTATAAAAGCATTTCTGAGTATGTTCATAATAGCATACCATATATTGGTATTAGGATTTTTTAGATCACCTTGAAAAGGTATTTTGGTAGCGATCTGATCTTTGTCTTGATTTTTAAAAACCTGACCTAGACCGCCTGCAAAAGCCTCCCATATTTGTCGAAAGAGATTATCATCTCGATCTTCTTTGCCTAAAATATCGAGGTCTTGTATGAGTGGCTTTACATAGCCATTAAACTTACCATTCTTAGCAGCTACTTCAGCATACAAACCAAATGTTCCTTTGTTCACATCCACTTTAGCATAGGCTTGAAAAAATTCATTTAGCTTAACTAAATTCGTATTTTTTAATTCTGTATTCAAGTCGAAGGTGGGCTCATCAGCCAGTGGATTGATGCGCATATTAAAATCCAAAGTACCTTCATAAACATTAGCGCTGGCCGTTACCTTAGCGGGCAGCAGGGAAGAAGAATCATAGCTGTTGCGCAAATTGGTAGCTTCCACAAATGTGTTTGTCATTTCAATATCAACCGGTGGTTTGGATCCGTTGTCTTTGTACCGAATTGTTCCATATTTTATATCGAAACGATTTACTTGCAGTGGCATAAAATCATCCAGTAATTTTTTGAAGTCCGTTGAGTCTTTTCGGATTTCCGCGGGTTCTACTTTATCTTTTGTAAAGATTAATGTAGGATGTTCAAAAGACAGTTCACCCACAATAGAGCCATGAAACAAAGCCCTCCACTCCACTGAAATATCAATTAAAGATGCAGCGAAAAAGGGCGTTTGCTTTTGAGACACGCTATCGAGTTTGTTCAAATAAATACTATCGATTTTGTAAGCCCCTCTTATAAGGGCGAGATCAATATCTTCAATGTGGCCATAGTATCCTTTCATGTTTGCCAAGGACTTATTGGCAAAATGGAGGGCAACATAAGGTAAGGCTAATCGAATAACCAACAGCACACCAATTATCCAGGCTGCTATTTTTATGCTCTTCTGTTTACGCGGTGACAGATCTTTAAAATTCATTGTGCAAGTATTTAAAGACACTGACATAGAAAAATGGTGCCATGTACCTAACCTCACTCGCTTAAATATTCTGTGCCATTATTAAAGTAATGGGGATTTAATTGCCCATGTGTGAGTAAAGTTTTAAAGTCCTTTATATACCTGTGGCCTTAGGATTTGTGAATTCCATTTCACCTCATATGAAATGAATGTTTTCAAATCTTTCCCATTAAAATAAATATTTAACGCTAGAGCTTATTGGCGGTGTTCTAAATAAAAATCACCATCACAAAAAGATGTTTTACCTTTAACGCCAACTTTATTGCATTAGAATTCTATGACAAAAAAAGAAAAAGTTGAAGATATCTTATCGATCCTTGAAACGTATTATCCTGAAGTGGCTGTACCGCTAAACCATAAAGATGCTTATACCTTATTAATATCCGTTTTACTTTCGGCGCAGTGTACGGATGAGCGCGTAAATAAAACAACACCGTTTCTCTTTAAGCGGGCAGACAATCCCTATGACATGGTGAAGATGAGTGTAGAAGAAATCAGAGACATTATTAAACCCTGTGGTCTTTCACCTATGAAATCCAAAGGCATCCATGGGCTTTCCAAAATTATTATTGACAAGCATAATGGCAATGTTCCCAATACCTTTGAAGACCTGGAAGAACTTCCTGCGGTAGGTCATAAAACTGCTTCCGTTGTGATGACGCAATGGTTTGGTAAACCTGCATTCCCAGTTGATACGCACATTCATCGACTTGCCTATCGATGGGGATTAACAACAGGGAAAAATGTAGTGCAAACTGAAAAAGATTTGAAGCGACTGATACCCGAATCAAAATGGAACAAAGCCCATCTGCAGATCATATACTTTGGAAGGCAATATTGCCCCGCCCGTGGACATGTGTGGGAGACCTGCCCCATCTGCTCAAAATATATGCGCAAAGATTTGAGGGATTAGATCCCGATTATGTTCCGAATAATGTGGGTATAATCACATAATGTTTAAAATTACAAACTCAATCCAATAACACTTCCGAAATGAACAACCTTCGAATCATCTTCATGGGCACACCTGAGTTTGCTGTGCCCAGCTTGGAGATTCTTATTGAAAATAAATTAAACATAGTTGCCGTAGTTACCGCTCCTGATAAACCGCAGGGGCGCGGACAGAAGTTAACATCATCGCCGGTTAAAGAATGTGCCGTAAAAAATAACATACCAGTGCTTCAGCCCACCAACTTAAAAGCGCCAGAGTTCATTGAGGAATTAAAAAGTTACGATGCCAATTTACAAATCGTAGTTGCCTTTCGCATGCTGCCCGAAGTGGTATGGAATATGCCAACGCTCGGCACATTCAATTTGCATGGCTCACTCTTGCCACAATATAGAGGTGCAGCCCCCATCAACTGGGCCATCATGAATGGTGAAAAAGAAACGGGCGTCACTACTTTCTTTTTGAAACATGAAATCGATACGGGCAGCATCATCTTCCAGGAGAAAGAACCCATTCATGAAAATGATAATGTCGGTACTGTTTACGAAAGACTTATGCACAAAGGCGCGCAACTGGTTTTAAAAACAGTAAAGGCTATTGAAGTAAATGATTACCCAAACACCCCTCAGGCAGAAAACATCGAAATCAAACACGCACCCAAGATATTCAAAGAAACCTGTGAGATAAAGTGGAGAAATACCAGTCGCACCATCATCGATTTTGTGCGTGGCCTTTCTCCCTATCCTTCAGCCTGGACACGGTTCAATCAAAAAACATTTAAGATTTTCAAAGTATGTGAAGCCTCCACTCATGCTGACAAAGCCATTGGTGAAATGGTGACCGACAACAAAACATTCCTGCACATTAAAACAGCGGATGGATATGTTGCCATTGAAGAATTGCAACCTGAAGGAAAAAAGCGAATGACGATTGAAGATTTCTTTAGAGGGAATAAACTGGACTAACTTCCTACCAGCAATAGGGACATCACAATGATCACAGCAAGCGAAAGGAAGTTGAGTAAGATGCCTGCCTTCATCATATCTTTCAATTCAATATTTCCACTGGCGAATAGAATTGCGTTAGGTGGTGTGGACACGGGCATAGTAAATGCACAACTCGCTGCAAATGTAACGGGCATTGCCAGCACAAGAGGATTGTAACCGAGCCCATCGGCAATTCCAAAAACTACCGGAATAAAAATGGTTGCCAAAGCAACATTGCTCATGATCTCCGTTAGGAACATCGATATAAAAGCAAGAATAGAAACCAACACCCAAATTTTTACCGCGCCCTGATCGGCAATGAGTGAACCAATCATTTGAATAAGTCCTACATCTTCCAGGCTCTTCGCCAAACACATTCCGCCACCAAAAAGAATTAGAATACCCCAAGGTAATCGCTTCGTATCTTCCCAGGTCAATAAAAATTCTCCCCTTTTAAGATTGGTGGGAATTGAAAACATTAACAAGCCATCCAGCATGGCGATGGTTGTATCATCAAGTATGTGACGTGTTACATCATCGTGATAAAAAATATAATTCAACCCCTCATTTATATACGGTCTGAAAATCCAACCAAAAGATGTGATAAAAAATACGAGCAGCACCAGCTTCTCAATTCTTGAAACGCTTCCCATGCTGGCTAGTTTATTCCGGATGAGTTCTTCAGAACCTTTTACATTTTTAATGTGGTTTGGAAAAATCAATCTTGTGATTACAAAATAACATAATGCCAATACAACAATGGCGATGGGAAGTCCTACTTTAAACCATTCAATAAACGTGATATCTGCCTGATAGGTCTCGCGATAAATTCCTACCATCACAACATTAGGTGGAGTGCCAATGATGGTGGCCATACCACCAATGCTGGCCGAGTAGGCAATGCATAACATCAGTCCTGTTCCAAAGTTTCGATAATTCTTTTCTTCGCTTGCTGTGCTACTCAATTCACTACTCAACAAATGTGTAACCGATGTAGCAATAGGCAACATCATAATGGCCGTGGCGGTGTTGCTGATCCACATGCTGATAAGACCTGTGGCCAAACAAAAGCCCAGGATAATGCCGTTGCCACTGGTGCCTGTTAGCTTGATTAAATTAAGGGCGATGCGCTGATGCAGATTGTGCTTCTCAAGGCCCAACGCAATTAAAAATCCCCCCATAAAAAGAAAGATAACCGGGTTGCCATAAGAAGCCGTTGCATCTTTTACGGTGATGATGCCCATCATGGGTAACAACACCATCGGTATCAACGCTGTGATTGAAATATGAACGGCCTCTGTTACCCACCAGCTTACCATCCATGCGGCAACAGCCAGAACTTTACAAGCCTCTGGGCTTAACGAAGTTTCTTTTAAAATAAAATAAACAAGGACGAAAAGGATGGGCCCTGCTATGAAGCCTGTAAGCTTGATTTTATTCACCTTAACCCGATATATTAGATTTATAATTCGATGCCTAAAATAATAAATACCAACTTAAGCGGCGCTGATTGTTTGATTTATTATCATCAAACCTTAAAATGGCTGCACTAAAAGTTTTTGATTCGGCAAATGTTTTCAATCTTTACCTTGCATTCAACATATCCTTTAAATTAATGATCGTCTCGCTCATTGCTGCGCTCACCCAAAACAAGGTAATCGGAAAAAATAATGATCTTCCCTGGCAATTGCCTGATGATATGAAATATTTCATGCAAAAAACCAAGGGACATCATGTGATCATGGGTAGAAAAAATTACGATTCTATTCCTGAAAAATTTAAGCCGTTGCCCAATCGCACCAACATTGTTGTAACCAGACAAAAGAATTTTCAAGCCAAAGATTGCCATGTGGTACATTCATTGGAAGATGCTATGGCTATTGCTGAACAGCAAAATGAACCGGAAGTTTTTCTTATCGGCGGTGCAGAGATATACAAACAAGGTTTACCTTTCACCAACAGAATGTACCTGACCGAAATAAAAACCAATCTGGAAGGCGACACCTTCTTTCCGGAATTTAATAAACAACTATGGAAGGAGCAATCAAGAATACATCATAGCGCTGACGACCGACATGCATACGCATTTGATTTTGTTGTTTATGAAAAACTTCTAACTGTATCTTAACTTATCATGTCTGATCTTAAAAATAAAGTTGTCTGGTTAACGGGCGCATCGTCAGGAATAGGCGAATCAATGGCGTATGAATTTGCAAACAAAGGAGCCAAACTGATTTTGTCAGCACGTAGAAAGGAAGAACTTGAGCGCGTGAAAGGAAATTGCAAAGCCGATGCACAGGTGAATGTGCGCATACTTCCAATGGACGTGACTGACACAGCTACCATTGCCTTACACACCGAAGCTGCCCTTCAACTTTTTGGTCATGTCGATATCCTTGTTAATAATTCCGGTATCAGCCAGCGCAGCTTTGTCAGTGACACTCACGTAGATGTGTACCGAAAAATTATGGATGTAAATTACTTTGGAGCGGTCGCTGTTTCAAAAAGCATTCTACCCCATTTCTTAAGTCGTAAGCAAGGTCACTTCGTGGCCATCTCTAGCGTGACAGGAAAATTTGGTACGCCCTATCGGTCAGGGTATGCTGCATCAAAACACGCACTTCATGGTTTCTTCGATTCATTGCGCGCAGAGCTCTATCCGATTACAAAAGAAAAAATAAAAGTAACCTTGGTATGTCCAGGATTCATCCACACACCCATAACACTTTCCGCTGTGACGGGTGATGGAACACCATTGGGCAAAATGGACGAAGGACAATACAAAGGAAAATCTTCCGTATGGTGTGCACAGAAAATCGTTCGTGCCGTTGAAAAAAATAAAGAAGAAGTCTACATCGGAGGCAAAGAAATATTAGCGGTTTACATCAAACGCTTTTTTCCGCTTTGGCTTTCCCGTATTATGCGCACGGCAAAGGTGCGCTGACCGTATTAAAACCAATATCTTATTGGATATGCAAACCAACCGAAACGCCAGGCCACATCCTTAAAAGCTTATCTCCAATTGATGCTGTTGATTTAAGAAAAACGGGGGCTGGTATTTCATCTGTTTCAGTTAGATAGGCACTATATGATGCGGCAGCAAAAATGTAGAGACTCCTCAACTTGGGATGAACCTTTGTGCCCATTGAAATCTTTGGACGCATAAGCAGACTTAAAGACTCATTGAATTTATTCTTCTCGCCATTAATCTGGAGGATATCCATACCAAAAGATAGAAACCTGAAATTATTCATACCTGGGGTAGGTGACCTATTGAAGTAAAATTTTTTAAGTCCATAGCCCAACGCCCACGGATCTTTTCCTTCTCCATCTGGAATTGCATAATTGGAATAGATGAGCGCATTTTGAATGTGAATGTTTTTAGACGCTTCTATAATCCTACCATTCTTCAACGTTCCGGTAGCAATCTCCAAATTCAGAAAGAACCACTCGTTAGCATATAACGCACCGTATGCGCTTGACCCCATGTTAATCAATCCAATTGCAGTTCCGTCTCTTGTCTGGGCAATAGATCCGCTACGATAAATATTCACAAGGCCAACCATAGTACCTTGCATACGTTTACTAAAATTGATAAGCCCAACCTGAAAACCATTCATCTTTCCTGAAACATTAACAAGCCCTAGCTGCAAACCCGTTGCATCATGATTGTCGTAAGAGTTTTTTCCTTCAATAAAGCCTGCCCTGTTTAAAGCGGCAACTTGAATTCCATACAACCCCCCTGAAGTAAAGTTTGATATCCCCGCGAGTTGTATCCCATCCATCGATTGGTATGAGATATTGAAGACAGTGGCAGCCTGTACACCAAAGGACTATTTATACACTACATTTGAAATTCCGGATAGCTGAAAACCCTGAAGAGCTCCTTTCGCGACATTCGTTACTCCACTGATTTGACCACCAAAGACATTGTTGAGTACAACGTTTGACACGCCAGCAATCTGAAAACCAGTTAAGTTAGCTTCAAATCCACGTTTTATTTTTTCATCTTTTTCTTTCTGTTGCATACCGGCAAAGGCATTTGCACCGGTAAGGTTTGCTATTCCGGAAATTTGCAATCCTTTCGTTTCATTTACATTCAAATTTGAAATCAATCCGATCTCAAAAATATAATTTGCCATGGAGTAACCGGAAGTAAGATTAAAAGAAAAATAATTGATATACCCTCCCGGATGCATTCCATTTGTACCAATTGCAGGTGTAAGTGAAACCTGAAAGATCTTTGTGTAATCAATTTTTCGTTGAGCTGTGGCTGCATAGCAACATAACACTAAGCAAAAAATATGGCAGGTTCGATTCATGAAGATAGTTTAAATAGCCACCCCTCAGACCCACAGCTTAACCAAAAATCTAACGCCATCAGTTATCGATAATTGTCTAATCATATCTTTTTGCAAAGAAATAAATAGGTTTGTGCTATCTTATCCACTTGAAAACAATTCACTTTGGAGTTATCATTTGATTTCCCTGTCTACTATTATCCCTTAATAATTTTTGTTGGACTCGTATCGGGTTTCTTAAACACTGTTGCCGGGGGTGGTTCACTTATCACATTACCCATTCTTATTTTTATGGGACTTCCCAGCACGGTTGCCAACGGAACAAATCGTGTGGCCATTCTGACGCAAAACATTTTTGCTGTCGGTGGTTTCAGAAGCAAAGGTGTTGCCTTGCCTCTTCCCTATTCAATCTACCTGGCCATCGCTTCACTTGTTGGTGGATTGATTGGTGCCACATTAGCAGTAGATGTTCCCGACAAGTTGTTCAATAAAATACTGGCTGTAATAATGGTTCTGGTAATCGTTGCTACGCTGCGTAGTCAAACGAAAAAAAATGTAGTACTGGAAGAAAATCTAACAAGGAAAAAACAAATCATCGGCACGCTTAGCTTTTTCTTTCTTGGGATTTACGGAGGCTTCATACAGGCAGGAATCGGCTTCATGGTCATTGCGTTGCTCACGGGTCTTCATCATTTCAGTTTGGTAAAAACAAATTACATTAAGGTATTTGCAGCCTTGCTTTACACGGGTGTTGCCGTTTTTGTTTTTGCTTTTCAAAATAAAATCATGTGGGGTGTTGGTGGTTTGCTCGCCATTGGCCAGGGTATTGGTGGGTGGTACGCCAGTAGGTGGTCAGTAGACAAAGGGGAGAAATGGATCAAGCGAATTCTGCTCGTTGCTGTGATCGGACTGGCTGTTAAACTTTGGTTTTTCAGTTAACGAATTTCTGACCCTCATCTCCGTAAAGGAAAAGAAAAAATTAAAAGAAGTTAAGTTGCACGTGATTGTAATCAGCTCTCTTACTAAAAAGAATAACTATTTTTGGTCAAAAGAATATCCATGTCAAGATTCATAGCATTCGTCATAAGCATTTTGTTATTCATTTCATGTACCCCAAAAGCAAAGGACGATGCGCAATCTGAAACCCAAGATGTTGTTCGGTTTGATAGTGATGACGAAGAAATGAACCGCGCCATTGCTGTATCACGTGATTCCTTCAACCAATTTGAAGAGGCTTTTGAAAGTGTGAACACCAACCTGAATACGTTTGCCGTCAAAGTAAAATTCAGTGACATGGTAGGTGGCAGTGAACATATCTGGATTGTTGATATTGTAAAACAAGCCGATGGATACTATGGCAATGTTGGCAACGAACCGGAGTCAACAATCGAAGTTTCTATAGGAGAACATATAAAAATTGACAAAAATAAAATAAGCGACTGGATGTACCTTGAGAATAATGTTCTGCGTGGTGGGAACACCTTGCGTCTCATACGCAAACGCATGTCGCCAGAGGAACAAAAGCAATTTGATCAACAGGTAGGTTTTATCATTGAAGATTAAAGCGAGGTAGCGCTAAAAGTATCACCTTGGTTGATGTCACCTGTTTTAAATCCCTTTTGAAACCATCGTATGCGTTGCTCCGAAGTGCCGTGTGTAAAAGAATCTGGAACAATATAGCCTTGTGATTGCATTTGAATACGATCATCGCCAATTGCCCCGGCAGCCCGAATAGCTTCTTCAAAATCATCTGCATCCGACTCGTTCATGTCTTTTGCATGATTCGCCCACACGCCCGCAAGAAAATCGGCTTGCAATTCTAGCTTCACTGAAAGCGCATTGTAATCTTCATCGTTTAATTGTTCACGCATGGCATGTACCTTGTCCGTGATGCCCATGAGGTGCTGAACATGATGGCCTACCTCATGCGCAATCACATACGCTTGCGCAAAATCGCCTGGCGCATTAAAGCGGCTTTTCAATTCATCGTAAAAACCAAGATCGATGTACAACTTTTCATCTGCGCTGCAATAGAAGGGACCCGATGCCGCACTGGCAAATCCACATGCCGATTTCACCTGACCCGAAAACAATACCAACGTTGGCTCGCGATATCCATCCAACAAACTCTTCCACACATCTTCCGTATCGGCCAGCACCACTTTGGTAAACGCCGCCATTTCTTCTTCTTTGGCACTGCCTACGTAGGGTTCATCTGATTGCGAAACCACATTGCCTGGATCACCCTGCATTTGTTGCAGTAAGGTAAGTGGGTTTTCACCCATCAACCAGCTGGCAATAAAAATTACCACGACCACACCAAGCCCGCCCTTCGTGAGCAGACCACCCGGGAGGCCACCCATTCCACCTGACATTCTGCGACCACGCTGGTCATCAACATTTGTGCTTTGCCTTCTGCCTCGCCATTTCATAATTGTGTGTTAGTCTTTTACCTTAGAAAAACATTAATTTACCAAATGCTTTTGAACATATCACTCTTTCATATTAGAAAGTTTAAAAGTAAATCAATTCCATGATAAAACCCCTAGGCACTGTTATTTTGATCCTAACTACGATGTCGCTCAAAGGCGCTCCTATTTTTATGGACTCTCTTAAGATGCAAATAGAGGCGGTAAACCTGAGCGAAGACATGAGCACACTCTCATCCAAAAATGATGAGTTGCT
>JBBRKB010000044.1:0-14669 GCA_038218385.1 Cytophagales bacterium
TTCGATAATCATGGACGTGAGCTAAACTACCTGCGATTGGCGGTGACCGATCGGTGCAACCTGCGTTGTTTCTATTGCATGCCGGAAGAGGGGATCACCTATTTACCTAAAAAACATTTACTCACCTTTGAAGAAATCGAACGGCTTGTCACACTGATGGCGTCTATGGGGATTTCGAAAGTGCGGCTTACCGGTGGCGAACCTTTTGTGCGCACGGATCTGATGAAGTTGATCAGAAAAATAAAAAACATTTCTGGAATCCATGACCTTCACCTCACAACGAATGGTGTACTCACAGAACCCCATATCCCCGAATTGAAAGCACTGGGCATTGCTTCCATAAACCTCAGTCTGGATACATTAGATCGCGAACGGTTTCACACCATCACACGGCGTGATGAATTTCCGAAAGTATGGCGCACATTGGAAAAACTTTTGGCAGCCGACATTCCCGTGAAGATCAATGCTGTAGTGATGGATGGAAAAAATATTGACGACATCCTTCCCCTTGTTCAACTCACAAAAGAATATCCAATCGCGGTACGTTTTATTGAGGAGATGCCTTTCAATGGTGAAGGCAATCATTATCCAACATTGCAGTGGACGTATAAAAAAATACTAGAACACATTCAATCACATTATCCATCGCTGATCAAGCTAGATGATCCAAAATTTTCAACATCAGCAAACTATTCTGTACCCGGGCACTTGGGTAGCTTTGGCATCATTGCCGCTTTTAGCAGAACCTTTTGTGGTACCTGCAACCGCATACGCGTAACAGCACAAGGCGAATTAAAAACATGTTTGTATGATAATGGTGTGATGAATATAAAAGAATTATTGCGCACTGGCTCTGATGAATTAATAAAAGAAAATCTTCTACGGGCATTCGGTTCACGCGCAAAAAATGGTTTTGAAGCTGAACAAAAGCGGCATGCTTCTCCCGTGCATGAATCGATGTCTACCATTGGGGGATAATGAACACGGAACATCTTCTTCTCATTTTCGCCTTTGGAATTATCGCGCTGGTCTATTCTTCCGTGGGCTTTGGTGGTGGCAGCAGCTACCTCGCACTACTCGCTGTGGTGGCTGTGAGTTTTGAATTGATCCGACCCATTGCCCTGATCTGCAACATTCTGGTGGTAACAGGGGGGACATATATTTTTTACAAGCAAGGCAAATTTAATTTTAAAAGAAACTTGCCTTTCGTAGCAGCAAGTATTCCGTTTGCCTATTTCGGTGGCTTCTATCCTATTAAAGAGAAATCATTTTTTATTATTCTGGGCGTCACACTGATCCTTGCGTCACTCTTGCTCTGGTTTCAAAATAAGATTCAAAAGTTATCTGAAAGCGAAAACGAAAAACCCAAGTCGGACCATTTGGTTTTGAATGTAGGATTAGGTGGTGGTGTAGGTTTCCTATCGGGATTGGTGAGTATCGGTGGCGGCATATTTCTCTCGCCCTTATTACATCTTATGAATTGGGATGAAGTGAAAAAGATATCAGCGATGGCCAGCTTCTTCATTTTGGTGAATTCCATAAGTGGATTGGCGGGTCAGTTGACGCGGGGTGTTCAGATCGATTGGCAGTTCACATGGCCACTTCTTATTGCTGTTCTCATAGGTGGCCAAATCGGATCCCGGTTGGGTGCCACGGTGTTCAATCCATTTTTAATAAAAAGAATAACGGCAGTATTAATCCTAATGGCTGGCGTCAATATCCTGATAAAGCATCTTTAACATTGGATGTCGTTTACATAAGGTATGTGGAAAGGGAGAGGATTACAGACTACTGAAGATAAGCCATGGCCAATTTGATTGGGCGGTATATATAATACTCTTATTTTGCAGTTCTATTAATTTCATCCAAGTGGATATTTTATCAGGATACTATCACACCCACACAACTCGCAACTCATAGCTAGCAGCTAGCAGCTTTTAAAATAAAATACATGAAAAAGATCAACTTTGTACAGCAAGTTCTCCCGCACATCCTTGCCGTTTTAGCTTTCCTTATTGTCACCATCATTTTCTTTAACCCTGTTTTCTTTGAGAACAAAGGGCTCGAGCAACATGACATTCAAATGTGGGATGGCTCATCCAAAGCCCTTCGCGATTATCGCGACCAAACAGGTGAAGAAGGACTTTGGGCTCCGAGCATGTTCAGTGGCATGCCTGCTTACCTCATCAATGTGGAGTGGAGCTACGGGCCTGTTATGTTTTTCAAAAAAGTACTTACGCTGGGACTACCTCACCCCATAGCCAATATTTTTGCTGCCTTCATTTGCTATTATATTTTATTACTCACATTTAAAGTGAGGCCATACATTGCCATTGCCGGTGCCATTGCGTTCGGGCTTTCATCCAACATGATCATCGGATTGGGTGCTGGCCACAACGGACGTATTGGTGCCATTGCATTTATGCCGCTGGTGATGGCGGGCATCCACTTGGCTTTTTCAAAAAAGAAAATCCTTGGCTTTGGCGTTACCACATTAGGTCTTGCCTTGCACCTGCGTGAAAACCATTTACAAATAACATACTACCTTCTCATCGTTGTTGCTATCTATGGGTTGGTAAAGTTGATCGAAGCCATTCAACAAAAGATCCTTCTTGAATTTGCCAAAACCATTGGCATTCTGATCCCTGCTGTTGTCATCGCAGGCGGAACTTTCTTCGGTCCACTTTGGGGCATTACCGAGTATACAAAATATTCTACACGCGGACCTTCTGAACTTGTGAGTGAAGAAAGTGCAGAACATGCTGCCTTGTCCAAAGATTATGCATTCGATCATAGCAACGGTATCTGGGAACCTATGGTCATGCTTATTCCTAATTTCTACGGAGGCGCTACAGTAAATTTTCTTGTGCAAGACGAAAGCAGCAATGTGTACAAAGCCCTTGTCCAATCTGGCGATCAACAGACAGCTAATCAACTGGCTTCCTATACCTCTGCTTATTGGGGACCACAGGCAGGAACTGCGCCTTACTATGCAGGTGCCATCATCTGTTTTCTGTTTATTGTGGGGATTGTCTATGCTGAAAAAAAATACATGTGGTGGCTAGTCGCCACAAGTGCACTAGGCATCATGCTAACATGGGGCAACAATTTTTCTTCGTTCAATTATTTTCTATTTGATTACCTACCGGGCTACAACAAATTTCGGTCAGCAACATTTGCTCTTGTTATTCCCTTGTTTGCCATGCCGCTTCTTGGTTTGTTGGGTCTGGAAAATTTGTTGAAAGAAGGATGGAAAAATGATACACTTAAAAAGCTTGCCATTCCTTTTGCACTCACTGCAGGCCTTTGTTTAATTCTTGCCATGGTAGGAGGATTTGGCAGCTTTCTCCGCGAAGGCGAACAACAATTGCCACCCTGGTTTACCAATGCACTTCGTGCCGATCGCATGAGTTTGTTGCGTTCGGATGCATGGCGCTCGTTTTGGTTTATTGCCGTGTTTGCTGTGGTGGTGTATGCGCGCCTGAGAAACTGGATCAAAGACCCGGTCTTTGCTATTATTGCTTTTGTATTCATCACATTCGATCTCTCCTTTGTGGACAAACGTTATTTCACAAAAGAAAAATTTCAAAGTAAGCGTCTTACTACCGCCATGACGCCTACGGAAGCGGATAAGGAAATCATGCTTGACAAAGGGTACTACCGTGTGTATCCACATCCACAACAAGCGTGGGCTGAAGCGCACACTGCATACTTTCACAATTCTATTGGTGGCTATCATGGTGCTAAACTGAGACGCTATCAAGATCTTATTGATTCCTGTTTATTCAAACAAACACAGGCTCTCTTTCAAAACCTTCAACAAGGCAGCACAGATTTTTCTTCCTATGGAACCATCAACATGTTGAATGTAAAATACATGGCACTAGGCGCTGAAAAAAACAGCATCATTCCTAATCCTGATGCTAATGGGCCCGCGTGGTTTGTGAAAGAAGTGCAAAACGTAAACTCACCAGCAGAAGAACTTAAAGCGCTTTGTGAAATCAATACACGCGATGTTGCTGTGGTAGATGCTTCTAAATTTCAAGTTCCAAAAAGTGTGTACGACAGTGCAAGCACTATTACCATACTTGACCACTTCCCGAACAGACTTAAGTATGAAACAAATTCACAAACCGGTGGATTGGCTGTGTTCTCTGAAATTTACTACCCTAAAGGTTGGGTCGCTACCATTGATGGAAACAAAGCGCCCATCCTTCGTGCAGATTATGTACTGCGCGCCCTGATGGTTCCCGGTGGAAAGCACACAGTTGAATTTAGGTTTGAGCCAGCAGCGTATAGAATCGGAAATAAAGTCACCCTGATTGCTTCATGGCTCATGTTGGTGGTGGTGTTGGGTTGTATAGGGCTGGAGGTTAAAAAATCACAAGAGCAGATTAACCAACCCTAAAATTTTAACCAGCTCATTTTTAATCAAAAAATCCGCCACACCCATTCATGAACTATTCGGATGAAATAATTGATTCTTTGTCGATAGACTGTATCGTTTTTGGTTTTCAAAATTCAAAACTATACATCTTGTTGGTAAAGCATGATGAAGGTTTGAGCAAAGGCAAGTGGGCATTGCCCGGTGGATGGATCAAGTTCAACGAGAATGTTGATGATGCGGCCACCAGAATACTTTCGGTACAGACCGCTGTTTCCAAAATTTATCTTGAGCAATTCAAGACCTATGGTGATGTGAATCGATTTCCCAACAAGCGCGTCATCACTGTTTCATACTATGCGTTGGTAAATACTGAAGATTTTGAATTACACGCTGGTGTAAGTGTGTCGGATGCGCAATGGTTTAATGTGCATGATGTGCCTACCATGGTGTATGATCACAACTGTATTTTTGATGAGTGTTTTACATTTCTAAAACACAAAGTAAGACACGAACCCATTGGCTTTAACCTACTCCCAAAAAAATTCACGCTCCTTCAACTTCAGGAACTTTATGAAGCCATCCTGGAGATACGGCTAGACAAGCCTAACTTCAGAAGAAAGCTTATGAAAATGAATCTCCTGATTTCGTGTAACGAAAAACAATCCGATGTTGCCCATCGTGCAGCAGCACTTTATCGTTTTGATAAAAAGATCTATAAAAATCTAACCCTTGCCGGATTTACGTTTGAAGTTTAATTTTTTTTATTTATCCGTGGATGGAATAGGTAATACTTCACCTTTTTTCACGGGCACACCAAACTCAGGAAAACCATCGCTGCTCCAGGCGAATTTCTGTTCTCGTGGTGAAGATATCTTCCACACCCACCAAAAGACTCATTTAACCGAAAAAGAATAAACGGTTGTTGTTGCATACGTCTCACCAGGATTCAAAATCACGGATGGAAATTTGGGTTGATTGGGGGAATCCGGATAATGCTCAGTCTCTAAGCATAATCCATGACGCTGGTTATACACAATGCCTTTTTTACCGGTAAGTGTTCCATCCAAAAAGTTTCCGGAATAAAATTGAATAGCAGGCTCAGTAGTATGTACCTCCATGTAGCGACCACTAGTAGGATCATAAACAGATGCTGCAAATTTTATGTTTTCAGATGATGACAGCACCCAGCAATGATCGTAACCTAGGCCTCGCACAAGCTGTTGATCTTTGTCATTTATTTGCAATCCGATTTTCTTTGGTTCCCTGAAATCAAAGGGTGTTCCGGCCACATCTTTTAATTCACCAGTAGGGATCAAGCTTTTTGTCACTGGCACAAACTGATCAGACTGGATCATGACCTCATGGCTCAAAATATCGTTCGCTGGATTTCCTGTTAAATTGAAATACGAGTGTTGGGTTAAATTAACCACCGTCTTTTTATCTGTTGTAGCCGTATAGGATATTTTCAATTCGTCCTTATCAGTCAATACATACTCAACTTCAACTGCAAGGTTTCCAGGGTAGCCTTCCTCCATATCAGCACTGGTGTACATAAGTTTTAAGGCAGGTCCTTCTGCATGTTCAATCTCTTCAATGTTCCAATACACTTTATCAAAACCTTTCAACCCGCCATGTAAGTGTTCACCATTGTTGTTCTGCGCCAATGTGTAGGTGGTTCCATCCAAGGTGAATTTACCTTTGGCAATGCGGTTTCCATAACGGCCAACGATAGCTCCGAAATATGGAGTTTCCTTTACATAATCTGAAAGCGAATCGTAACCCAATACAACATCTTCCATAACACCTCTTTTGTTTGGCACTTTCAATGTAGTGATGATGCCGCCGTAATTTATCACCTGCATCTCAACATTGTTTTTGTTGACCAATGTGTAGCGGTTTACAACTTGTCCGTCTGCAAGTTTTCCGAAAACATCAGTTTTTATTTTAACAGGCATAGTAGTGGCAGTTGAATCAATTCCTTCACCTGTATTTTTTGTCTCCTTCTTACAAGACATATAAAAGACTACTAGTGTGAAAGCGGAAATGGCAAAAATTCTAGTCATGGATGTTTATTTTTAACTCTAATTGCTTTATCTGAAAGCTACGAGAATTTAGACGAAGAATTACCTCACTTCATGCACTTTTTAAAATTCCCTAATCCTGACGTTGCGATAATATATTTCGGTATACTCAGACTGAAGAAGTATTCTGCCCCCAATGATGAACCGGACAGTATCCTGTTCCATCCCGTAAAGGGGAAGGAGAAATGGATAACCCCAACGCAACGTTATACTTAAGGTAGGAACACGGTTACTATATAATAGTAGCCTTTTGTTAATCCATGACCGATGTACCTTGCTCAACATTCATTACATAATGCCCAGGTTCTACATTAAACTTTCCGGCAAAGCTGGAATTGATTTCTGCGATGACCTTAGGTATAGCGGCACTTTTTATAATGTTGATAGTGCAGCCACCAAAGCCACCCCCCATCATACGCGCGCCAAGAACACCCGGCATGCTGCGTACTTTGTCAACCAAAAAATCAAGTTCGGCACAACTTACTTCGTACTTTCTGGAAAGCCCATCGTGTGTTTCAAACATTTTTTTTCCAAACGCAATCAGGTTGTTGGCTTCGAGATCAATCACCGCCTGCTGCACACGGTCTATTTCTTCTACTACAAACGAACAACGGTCAAATTCCTTTTCCGTCAATTCATCACGATGCTTGTCCAACATCTCACGCGAGACATCACGCAAGCTTTTTACTTCCGGATAATGTTTACTTAAAGTCTCTACCCCTCTTTCACATTCCTGCCTGCGCTTGTTGTATTCAGAACTTGCCAACGAGTGTTTGACTTTGGTATCAAACAAAACAATTTGACAATCGCCTAACGCAAGGGGCACATAGCGATGGTCTAACGATCGACAATCGAGCAATAAGGCAGACTCGCGCTTGCCCATCATACTAGCGAACTGATCCATGATGCCACACTTTACACCGGCATAGGTGTGCTCAGCCATTTGTGCCATCTTTATCAGGGAGATCCGGTCGATGTGAAGATCAAAAAGCGTATTTAATGCAAAGGCAAAACCACATTCAATAGAAGCTGAAGATGACATGCCCGCACCAATAGGAATATCGCCACCAAACACACAATTAAAAGATCCGATGGTGTGCCCAGCCTCTTGCAATTGATTGACAATACCCAATAAATAATTGGCCCATGCTGGTGATTCTACCTTTGCCGGATTACTGAAATCGAATTTGTAAAACTCCTGGTATTCCTGTGAATAAATAGCTGCTGTCTTTTCGGTTGATTTCGATACAGCAAAATAGGTAGCCCGGTCGATTGCCGCTGGCAACACAAAGCCATCGTTATAATCTACATGTTCGCCAATAAGATTAATACGTCCGGGTGATTTTACCATCAGGGGCTTGCCTGGAAACAAATCATTAAAAATATTCTTAATAAGATCAATCATCATTCGTTCATTCTAAAAATTAAAACATCGATGAAAGCGTCTCTTTCACCGATGTCTTATATCAACTACATAACTCAACATAAGTTAACCCAACTTTATGCTTAAGTACCCCTAAGAACGAAACAGAACATCATAAATAAAATGAATTGAAATACGTACGGTAAAAAAACGATTCCGGTATCGTTCTCGACTACGTTAATTTTATATTACCTTACTGGTCGATACCCTTTGAAGGTGAAGAACAAACAAATAACCATACGCGACTTGGCGCTGAAGCTTAACATTTCGATATCTACGGTGTCGAGAGCATTACGTGATGCGACCGATATAAACCCGCAGACGCGTAAAGAAGTTATGGCCTTGGCGGAGGAATTGAATTATGAACCTAACCGCATTGCACAGAGCCTTCGGATAAAAAGCACCAAAACAATTGGGGTAATAGTGCCAGAAATTTCATTGTACTTTTTCTCCACTGCCATCAGCGGCATACAGGAAGCAGCAGCAGAAAATGGCTACAGCATTATGATCTGTCAGTCTATGGAATCTTTTGAAATGGAAAAATCAAACGTGCACATGCTCATAGCAAACCGGGTAGATGCACTTTTCATATCCCTCTCTGGCCAGACAGACAACTACCAGCATCTGTTCAATGTTTTGAACAAAGACATACCTATTGTGTTGTTCGATCGCATCTGCGACATCCCCAACGTTTCTAAAGTTATTATCGATGATTACAAAGGTGCCTATGATGCTGTAGAACATCTCGTTGAAACCGGATGCAAACAGATTGCTTACCTGGGTGGGCCATCTCATTTGCACATTAGCCAGCAACGTGAGAAAGGATATCGTGATGCACTCGCAAAACATAATATGGCGGTGCATGATGAATATATTCTTCATTGCAACCTTATGCCGAAAGAAACAGACGCCGCTATCAAACGCTTGCTAGACATGCAGCAAAAACCTGATGCCTTGTTTTGCTTCAATGATCCGGTTGCTATTCGTGCGCTGTTAATCTTGAAAGAAAGAAAAATAAATGTACCCAATGAAATGTCATTGATCGGCTTTACGGATGAACCCATCTCTTCACTCATCGATCCTTCCCTTACTACAGTAGCGCAACCCTCACACGACATTGGATACAAAACATTTGAATTGTTTATAAAACAAATTAACGATCCAGATCATTGGCAACCCGAAACCTTTGTGATGCCGACCCAACTTATCAAACGCAATTCTACCCGTCACGCATAAAAAAACACAAGCATTATTGCCGTGCATCGACTCGAACTTATCCAACAACTTCAACACTACACATCGGACTACTCAGTGGAAAGTGAATTTAAAAAACATTTCCTTACGTTGCTCGATCATCCCGAATGCTTTCATCGCCACCATCTTCCCGGTCACATTACCGCCTCAGCCTGGATCCTGGATTCATCCAAAAAATATGTTTTACTCACCCATCATGCAAAGCTAAACCGATGGCTTCAGCCTGGAGGCCATGCCGATGGAGATGAAAATGTAAGCGCGGTAGCATTGCGCGAGGCAGAAGAAGAAACCGGACTTACAAACCTTATCATCGTCTCTACTATTTTTGACATTGACATTCACGAAATTCCTTCACGAGATGATATGCCTGCCCACGATCATTACGACATTCGCTTCATCATCTCTGCCGACATGACAGAGCCCTTGTCGCAGAATCATGAATCGAACGAATTACGTTGGGTAAAGTTGAGCGAGGTTAATGTTTTAACAAATGGCAATGTATCTATTGCGCGAATGGTGGAGAAAACCAAAAGCAATCATGGACACACCTCATCGTTGTGATCAGACCATACGTTGTATTTTACCGCCACTAAGATTATTCCCTCTGGCCAACTGTTCGCACAGCATGATTATTTAATCCCTCTTTATTTGATAGGCGTTCTAGCTTTTTTGGATTTTTGTAAAATACATGTGCCAATTCCATTCCCAAGTGAGTCCATTATCATCTGAAAAAGCCTGACTCCAAACAGGGTTTTCTTTGTCTCTGGCATCCCAACGAAAAACAACTACTATCGGCTTGTTGTCTAAGTTGTCTTTGGTGAAAAAATGACCGACCTGATTTTCAAAAGAGCCGACTACGGGCGGATCAAATTTTCCTTCATTAGAATCTGCCCAATAAAGACTCCAAAGTTTAGTCTTTGGATTGAATAGCCTCACCGTCATCCCTTCAAAGGGGTTGCCATCAAAAGTTGCAAGAAAATTATCAACATTGCCAATGCCGTTCAAGACTTTATACATCTCCTGGGTTGAAGAAAATTCAGTCCACTCCGTACATTTTGTCAATCGAGAGTTAAGTTTCCTGTTTCGAAGGTTCCACTTCCCTTCGTAAAAGTCAAAGTCATGTTGTGAAGACGTTGCTGTGGGCGTAATTATTAACTCACCCTTGGCATCGAACTTTACTTTGGGAATTTCTAAATTCTCATTTTTTGTCATACTGCTCGTTTTGTGCTTGTCCTCTACCGTTGTGGCGAATAATATCAACGTTATTAATGATCTTGGTTGTATGGTACTATAGCTATCCCTCATACTCATGGAGTTCGGTAATCGTTACATAATATCCGTCTGGATCTCTCAGTGAAAATTCCTTTTTCAACGAGTTTGGATTGAGATGAATCTCCTCTTCAACAACACTGGAAGTTTTATTTACATTTTCCCGCGTCTGTTCCATCTTATCTGTTCTAAAATAGAGGATCAGCCCATTACTTGGTGCAATGCTCGGGGTCGTCATTGTTGGATGCCCATGTTCTCCCCATTTATGAAGGCAGATTAAAACTTCATCAAGTTCAGTAACAAGGATATCAAATTCCTTTCCGCCATGCTTACTTCGACAATCAAATAGTATTTGATACCATCTTTAACTGGCCTCAACATCTTTTACAGCTATTATCGGATCACTTTTAATCATCGTCTGATTTTTTAACTTCAATTTTTAGACGTCACGGCCAATGGAGGCAACACACTGTTATACATTCGCTAATTTATTTTTACATTCAATTGTCAACTTTTAATGGTGGTCCAACAACTTGCATCTCGTGGTCAGCAAAAACTTTCGCTATTTCCGCTTTCGTAGGCGGTGAAGTCCACTTGTCGGTTACAGCAAAGAATTCTTCCATTTTGCCTGCCGGGAGATAAGAAACAATCATCTTCCCTTTTTCGGTAAGTTGAATAAAGGCATGCTGAACCTTTCGAGGTAGAAAAATAGTATCCCCAGCTTTCATCTGATATTTTTCTTCACCGACTTGAAATAAATATTCCCCTTCAATAATATAAAACCATTCGTCTTGATTAAAATGAATGTGTAACGGAGGCCCGCCTTTAGAGGTTAAACCTGTCTGATCAAAAACTGCTAAATCCCCTTCAGTATCTTTGCCTGAAATTTTAATATCCAATGTGTTTTGTGTAATACCTTTCATTTTGTAATGGATGCCAAACCTTGCTTCACCTGCATTCACTTTAAATCCTTTCACTGTTCGCATAGTAATAGTGGATTTAATTTTTGAAAATGCGATCAAAGGCAACGCTGCAAGTGTTGTTAAAATGAAATTTTTACGCCTCATTGTTTCGAATATTTAATGTGTTTTTTTTCTGTCAGTTTGTGTATGTGACGTTGTGGTCTTTGAAAGACTAAATTGTGACATGTAGCAAACCGTAACCTGTCCTTAGAATTTAGGAGTAAATATCTGTTTCAGTATTCACGTTACTTAACATAGTTAGGAGATTCGCACTTTTGCCAATACTCAACTATAACTTTGACTAGCTCTCTTAAATCTTGGAAACTTAAAGGCTTGATAAAAAATCCTTGAATTGATTTTGAGTAAGCGTCAATAACAGCATTTTGTTCGGCAGTTGTTGTGAAAAATAAGTAAGGAATGGTTTTTATTCGAATGTTCTCGTTTTCATGAATTTGCTTTCTTAATTCTATTCCATTTAACTTTGGCATATTAATATCAGAAAAAACAATGAATGGTTCAGTGCTTTCTGCGGTCAAATAGGCAAGTGCCTCTTGTCCGTCATTGAAAAAAATAATTTCATTTTCGTAATTGAGTTCTCTAAATACTTCACTAAACATTTCTTGGTCGTCAATGTCATCTTCAACGACAATAATTGCTCCGTTCTTATTCATTTTATTTTGTTTAAAAGTTGAATGTGCAAATGTAGAATTTAATTCTTGGAGGCACTTTCAAGTTCGCTGTCTCCAAGCATTCTGACTAACGTTTTAAATGTGAGATGTAAATCATGCGTTTACAAACCCTATTTCTTCTTTAGTCAAGGCAAGTGGTCTACCCGAGCGGTTACCAGAATGTGCCGTATTTCAACCGCTGGAATACCGGATGAATACTAGATAAAATTTCATCAACAATGCAAGGAGCATTTTAACTGCGCCATCAGCCCCATCCCAAACTGAGTTATAACGCGATAGCCATTCGCCTGTAAGGCTTCTCCGCCGCGGTTAATCTGCGAGACGTTTGTCAAGAAGCCATCGGGAGTGAGAAATGGTAACAAGGATTGATACGCTTTTTTTGCTTTTCCATCGTATGACGAATTTAGCAGTTCCAGTTTGTGCCCCATTGAATAGGCCAATGTAATGCCTGCGGTAGCGGACGAGTCCAGTCCAGTTTCGGGGCGATCAATAAAGCTGCACCACACACCTTCTGTTGATTGCCATTTTTCAACCGCCTGTATTGCCCTGACAAATTCCTTCTCCATTTCGTTTATTCCGTTTAAATCTCGGAAGCTGCTATTCTTCAATATTGCCAGCGTTTTTGCAATGCCAACAAGATACCACACTACGCCTCGCCCCCAGTTGGCAAAAGACTGATGGCCTTCAAGTGAAGACCGCTGATATATAGTGTTATTATCCGTGAGGAACCGAGTTCGGAACCGAAGCTGATAAATGGCGGTTTGTGCCAATTGCCGGTCGTTTCGGTTCACCGCAATGGCTGCAAGCGGATAAGCAACCGTATAACAAGCTTCAGTGGTGATATCACTCCCACTCACAATTATCCCTTCGTTATTTTCCTTCAATTTCAGAAAATTCAACGCTTTTTGAACCGACAAATGGCCGGGGGAAACTCCAACGATTGCGGCAAAAGGAAGGAAATCTTCGATGCTATTGAAGGTTCCATCCAAGGGTTTGGTCATTGGACTTTCAAAAATGATCCCTTTTTCGGCGTCCAGAAAAAAACTGAGCTGTTTTTTCAGGGTTTGTGAAGCTTCCTTATCACTCTTTTGCGACATTTCCCAAAGCGCATCGATAACACATCCTCCCATCCAGCCAAACGGACTGAATGAGTTCATTGACATTAAATTATTTCTAAATGACTTTTCAGGTAGATTGGATGTTCCCATCAATAATTGAGGCTGCAAACTATGATTGTCGATATGTGACAGGTCTGGACTAAAAAACCAGGTATCCTTTTCACCTTTCATCATGCGCAAAGCTATTCCCCCGTAATTAATATCTTTTATAAACTTCGAGTCAACAGAAATCTGAAAGGGTTGAAACGGATGCGCAAAGCGAATATCAAACTGTCCTATCTCGACCCCACTGTCGGGTAAGTAAGCTAAAATGGTCACTTCTTCTCTGATATCGATGGCCGAAGTCAGGCGAAACCACAGCGGCCCTTCAATACTTTTTATTTCAGGGAACCGCATTACAACCGCTTCCCTGTATTCAGAAGAAGCTGGAATAGGGAAAGCTTTCCATCCTAGGGGAATCCTTTTTTCTTTTGGAAAAGCAACTTCAGGATTTGTGACCCCTGAAGCAATTATTCTTAAATATTGCCTTTTTACTTTTACATACATCCCTTCTGCAATAGAGGGCATAGCATATAATGCCCCAACACCGAGAGCAATTTGCCTAATAAATTTTCTGCGTTGAGCCATCGATAAACAGAAGTTTAATTTTGTACTGAAAATATCTATTGTAAACAGACACTTTAAACTGTCGACCGTGAACAAACGAGATTTGAGATAATACTTTTACTAACGCTAAACCCGGCAATGACTTATAGCTGTTGTTGAACCGAAACCCTTCGAGGAAAGTGCGAAAATGGCTGTGCATCGGTTTCGGTCAACACCAAATAGAACAAAAACCCCCGAACAGTCATCAGAACTTCCGGATTTTGGCTTATCAAGACTTAAACCCGAAGTCAACAAAAAACACAGACCATAAAGCCAGGAATCTGGAATGCAAAATATAGAAGGTACTATGTTTTATTTACACTCCCCGAGTTTAATTTTCCAAATTAGTTTCTAACAGTCCCGGTTTGATCAAGTGCTTGTCTAAGTCCTTTCGCTAATTTTTCCGCATTTCCTACACCCCAATAATGCAAAAAGAAAATCCTGGGCTCTTCATGTACCATGTGATTGTGGACTGCTACTACTTCAATGCCATTCTCTACAAGTGCTTTGATGACCGGGGCTACTTCATCGGCCAGCATGGTAAAATCACCGGCCACAGCTGCCCGTTCAGGAGTGCCCTGCCAGCTTGCCCACGTGTTGAAGCCCATAAATGTGCTTACAGGGGCCCCATGTTCCATCAGGTCTACGTCCGGACGGCCAATGCTCACTTTATAAACACCCCGGTTGAGCTCACCGGAATGCCCCAGTATCTCCGCAATCATGGCGGTATCCAGTGAATTTTTAACTTCAGCTTTCGTACCATTTGCCGGGTTGCCCCCTCGGCTATTTGCAACTTTGTCAAATACCGCTTTTACCTTAGCCGCAAGCTCCTCCCCCTTAC
>JBBRKB010000045.1:0-14473 GCA_038218385.1 Cytophagales bacterium
AAAGGAGTCTTTCTTTATCAGCTACATTATGCTTTAAGGCATTTTCGATTAATATTTGCAACGTCACGGGAACAATAGCGCGTTCAAGGTCTGGTGTTATATTAAAATTTATTTTTACGGCACCATGAAAACGTGTCTCTAACAGCGAGACATAATGTTTAATAAAATTCAGTTCAGTTTCCAATGAAACAAAATTCTTGTCTTTGTTTTGTAAAAGATACCGGTACACCTTCGCCAGTTGTTGAAGAAAATCAGATGCCAGTTTTTGATCGTCAAAGATTAAACTATTCAGTGATGTAAGTGCATTAAAAAGAAAGTGGGGATTCAATTGGTTCTTGAGATTATCAAACTGCACTTGTGATTTTTCCTTTTCCAATCGTTCGGTTTTCACAATACCATCCTTCCATCGTTCAATAAAAAAATTTGTAAAGAACCCCAGATTAATCCCGATTGTTGCCAGGGGATACAATACCCATGTAGTAGCGATGAACATGCCATCCAACTTAAAGGGTACATAGGGTTCTCCGAAATAATAAATAACAAAGCGCCCTAAAAGTCCAATGGAAACCCCTATAAATAACTGCACGATAACTCGAAAAGAAATATTTCTTTCAAAGGGCAGCACTTTATTAAGTTGATTATTAACAACGCGCAAACTCTCCCATATCAATGAAACAAATACAATAGAAGCAATGGTAAGTACAATTTGCAGTTGCATCCCAAACGCCTCAAACTTTGTCAGCCTGACAAAAAAAGATAAGATTCCAAACGAAAAAATTATACCGTACACGCGAAGCATGCCGCCACTACTTTTATATCGTAGGATGTTGGTCATCTATGGAAATAAATTTACGTATTGAAGGGAATGTTATTGAAAGGAAACATTATATAAAAATTCCATTTGTTTTTCCATTGCGCTGGCTGGAGCCCTGCGCATGGCGGCATTGCGAAGGGATATCATCAAAGGGTTTTTTAACTGCGCCACTTTTCCCATGCGCCACGATGAATTGACAATGTGTGTTGTCCGCTTGATCCGTTTATTTTCAAAATTAATAAAGGCCTGTTGAATATCTTTTTCATGCTCAATACAATTGGCAAGCACCACGGCATCTTCAATAGCCATACCGGCACCCTGGCCAAGGTTGGGAGTTGTAGCATGGGCAGCATCACCCATCAACACCACTCTATTAAAACTAAATTTATTAATGGGCTTAAGGTCGAAGATATCATTATGGATTAACAGCTCCGTGGGAGTACGCATAATGATTTCCGGAATGGGGGAATGGAAGTCTTGAAAAAAATACAGCAAGTCGTCCGTATCAAATGATTTCATAAGCGGATCATTCTCATCTGCATTAATACATGCAAACCAATACACACGATTATTACTTAACGGAACAATTCCAAAACGTCCGCGGCTTCCCCACGTCTCGGATGCAGATTCCGGATTAAAGGTACCCGGAGGATCGTTGATCACGCCGCGCCAACAGGTATAGCCGGCATACCGAGGTACACTGGTTGGAATTAATTTTTTGCGTATCACCGAATGGATTCCATCGCAGGCAATGAGGCAATCCACTTTTACTTTTCGATTGTCCCAGAACGTAATTTCAACACCATTATCATGTTGTTGAAAATCCGAGACGCCATGGTTTAATTGAACAGTGTCTACTTTCAGTTTGCTAATCAATACGTGATGAAGATCTGCGCGATGAATGGTGAAGTTATTGATGCCGTAACGCGCACTGATTTTTTCCGAGTCCGCCTCGCTGAGTATTCTACCCAGCATGTCTTTAACCCTAAACTTTTTTAATACACAACCACTGGCTATAACATCATCAGCAATGCCTATCGCTGTGAATGCCTTTATAGCGTTAGCAGCCAATGCTAATCCTGCACCTAGTGGATGGAATTCAGGTGCTTGCTCATACACCACTACATCATATCCTTTTTTCTGCAGGGCCACAGCCAATGTTAAGCCCCCAATGCCAGCGCCAATAATTGCTATTTTCATATTGTAAAAAGTTATTATGTGCGGCTGCGCAAGGGTTGATAGCTACCTGACGTCTAATGCCTCACTTTGTGTTTGTTTATTTTTCTTAACCTTCGTTCTTCTTCAATAAGTTTGTTCAGATTGACCTGCGCGATTTGAAAATTTTGAAGGTAAGAGTGTAGACTGCTTTCCATCCGTTTGTTAGAAGTCTTGTTCATAATCGTATTCTTTTGTTGTGGGACAATTACAGTGACGTTTACCCCTACGTATTATTTGAACATTCTGTTACTTTTTTTTTAAAATTCCCTTATCCATTTCGTTTTCTTAGTCTTCTTATTAGCTATATAATTTTCCCATCACTCATTTCAACCACGCGATCCGACCGTTGGGCGAACTCCTCATCATGCGTCACAGCAATGATAGTTTGGTTATATCGATGTGTAAGTTCCTGAAAAATATCGAAAACAACGTTTGAATTGTATGAATCTAGATTACCCGTTGGTTCATCCCCCATAATGATATCGGGGTCATTGATCAACGCACGGGCAATGGCCACGCGCTGCTGCTGCCCCCCGGAAAGTTTGCTCGACCGTTTTTTTGCCTGATCATGGACACCCAACATTTTAAGCTTTTCAAACGCCTTATCTTCCACTTCCTGTGCGGAAATTTTATTCAGCTTCAAGGCAGGTATCATTACATTTTGCAAGGCAGTGAATTCGGGCAGCAGATAATGGAACTGAAATACAAACCCAATATGACTATTGCGAAAGGCCGCCAGGTAATTTTGATTCTTGCCTGTCAATCGCTCACCGGCAATCTCAAGTTCACCTTCATAATCTGTATCCATTGTTGACAATATATACATGAGGGTCGATTTGCCACAACCTGACTTGCCTACCAATGAAAGAAACTCTCCACGGTTAACGCTTAAATCAATTTCTTTGAGCACCTGAAATTTAGTGGGCTCATGGAAATACTTTGTAATCTTATACGTCTTTAGAACGCTGCTACCCTTTACTGGTGTTTCCATTATTGTCCACGTAAAATTTCGATTGGATCTATCCGGGCTGCTTTGCGTGAAGGCATGTAGCCCGCCAATGCTGTAGTGACTACACCAAAAACAATTCCGATGATATAATAAGTAGAATCAAAAAGTACAGGAAGATGATCGAGGCTGACAACATCACCTCCATTGAAGGGAGCAAGTGAAATAAGATACGACAACCCAAAACCCATTCCTAATCCCGCAACACTGCCCAGCACACCTATGATGATGGACTGAATCATAAAAACATATTTGACATCACGGCCAGAGAAACCCATGGCTTTTAAAATAGCGATGTCTTTCATTTTATTATAGATAGTCATGTTGAGAATGTTATAGATTCCAAATCCTGCCACTACCAGCAACGTTATGGAAACTGAATAGGTAAGAATATTTCGGATGATAACACCCATCAGAATAGTTGCATTAGCGGTCTCCCAATCTTCTGCTTTATACTTAAACATTCGTTGAAACTCGGGTGCGATAGTCTTCGCTTGATAGAGGTCATACAATTTAATATTAATGTCGGTGATGTAAGATTGATCTTGCTGAAGAATGGTTTGCACCGTGGATATGTTTGCATAACTTCTAATGTTGTCAATGGTGCCAATGCCCATTTGAAAAATGCCAACAATTTTTAAGGTGATCGTATAGCCTTGGGGTGTAGTCATCACCACACGATCGCCCAGCACAGCGCTCAATTTTTTCGCCAGTCCCTTCCCCATAATAATACCATCATTGTTGGCTTTCAAATCTTCCAAATTTCCGGCTTTCATTTTTGATCGCAAGTCAAACAATTTATCTTCTTCTAAAATATCAACACCTGAGATAGTACCATTGAGTTGGACGGGACCCAGATTATAAAAGACCTGTGAGGATAATGTTGGTGCGACACCTCGAATGCGTTTATCTTTTTGTAAGATGTTTACCATCTCACGCGCGTTACGAAGTTTGTTCGGTTCATTCTTTGGTTTTTGATGATGTACCTTATTTAAGCCATTAACATTCACCGCTTCAAGAATGGAATTGCGCTCTTGCGTGATATCATTATAAATGTGAATGTCGGGTGAAGATGTCATGGTAAGTTCTTCCGTCCAGCGGTTCAGGCCGGTCATTAAGCTTACCATGGCTATAAACATACCGATGCCAAAGGTAACGCCAAGCATCGCCACGATTGTTTGCTTGGGCTTGCTGGTGAGATGTGTTTTGGCTATATCAAATACAAGCATTATAAATTATGAATTTAGTCATGCGATTCGTTTGGATTTTATTACCGCACATACGCAAAGGTATCGCAAAGAGTTTGTCAACATATTTTATCATCTGACAATCACCTGTGAACTTGTGTCAATCCCACTCACAATTTCCACAGCGTCCAAAGTCTCCAGCCCTTTTACTATTTTAATTTTCTTGTCACCATCATCCGTTTTCACTAGCACACTATCGCCAGCCAACACGGCAGACTTAGGTATAACAAGGGCTTTATCTTTTTGTCGTATAACAATGTTGGCCTCCAGAGAAAGACCCGAAAACCAACCGGGAAGTGCTTCATTTAACGTGGCATCTACACGAACCGATTGCTGTTTTTTATCAATCAATGGATAAACCTTTGATACCGTTGCTTCATACACTTTTTCCGGATAAGCATCTACCTTTACCAGCACCTTCTGGCCTTCCTTAATCCGTTGTACATCTAATTCATCCGCATTTAGTTCAAGGTAAAATCCTTCTTTGCTTCCTACCACTGCCAGCACTTCACCCCTGCGTACCAACTCACCTTCCTCCTTATTGGTTTTAAAAACCATTCCCTCCATTCGGCTTCGTATGGTATAGCGCTTACTTTCATCAGTAGCAATTTTTAATTGGTTCTCTGCATTAGCCCGATCCAATTGCAGCTGATCCATCAATTTTTCATACCGGCTTTTTTGTAAAAGAAAATCATTGCGTGAATTTTCACTTGCCAATTTTGCACGATCATAATCAATTTGTGCCACGGCGTTTTGCTTAAGCAAATTTGTATAGCGTAAAAAATTGGTTGAATCGTATTGCATTTTTGTCTGGGCTACATCCACCGCTGCCTTCATTTCGTTAATCGCATTTGAGTTCATGCGTGCGTTCTTGCTGGCCATGTCATAATTCTCTTTCGCCATTCGGTAACGTGCCGCTTGCTGATCTGAATCGATCACAAATAAGGGATCATCAACTTTCACCTCATCGCCTTCGTTGGCAATTTTATGAATGAGATATCCCTCACTCTGCGCATACACTTCATACTCTCCTTTGGCGACCACATAGCCTGTTGCATAAACTGCTTCCATCAATGGTTTGATTTCCGGCTTCAAGGTCTCGGCTTGCTTTCCGCATGAGGCTACGAAAAGAGCAAGAAAAATAAATAGTGCCCGCATGTTGTGTGAATACAAAATCATTTATTAAGAGGTTAGTCTAAAACCTGGGTAAACATACGCGAGTGTGATGACCGTGTTTTCAAAAACTGTGGGAATGCCATGAAATTTGAATTAAAATGTTATTACAAGGCATTAAACCGAAACACACAACCTCATCATTCAGCGAGCAAAACCTATCTATAAAAGGGAAAGAATATCCTTTATTTTTTTTCATAGTTAAAATTAGCGTGATCCAATCTTACCTCAGCCTTCTCGTGCTCCCATGTGACATGATAGGGTATATGAAATACCTTTGCCATGCACTTTATTTCTCTATCCCCCACGACTTGTTAGGCTGGCTTCCCATTTCCAGTATCACCTTTGCGCCCTTTACCAGTTCACTGTGGTGTATGCGAAAAGAATTCAAAGGTTTTCCATCCATCATAGCTGATTGAATATAGCGGTTCTCGTTCGAGTTGTTGGTCGTAGAAATTTGCAAGTAGGAACCGGGGTAATATTTACGATTCAGTTTGATTGTAACCACATCAAACAACGGGCTGCCAATTTCTTAGTAAGGATCTTCTTCCACCCCACCCGTCATTTGAAAAAGTCCAATCTTCATCAGTACACTGAGTGATCCCATCAAGCCTTGATCTTCATCACCATTGTATCCCTGCTCAGGTGTAAGTGCGCTGAATGCTTCATTCACAACTTCACGACTCCAGTATTGCGTAAGCCAGGGAGCGCCGGCATAATTAAAAATAAATGCTGCTTGTGAATTGGGTTGATTTGAATAATTAATCCACGTGCGTTTGTCATTCACAAACTTTGGAGTTTTTTCAGGATGCTCATTGCAAAATCGATACGGTTTCGCCAACGTAAATTCTTCGTTCAACTTTTCAATGGCTTTACTTTTTCCACCCATCAATGCAAACAGACCCGGAAGGTCATGTGGAACAAACCAACTAAAATGTGCGGCATTTCCCTCTATAAATCCATTATCATATTGCAGTGGATCAAATGGCTCTTTCCATTTACCAAGCGAATCCTTTGGTTGCATGTAACCCGTAGCAGGGTTGAAAATGTTTTTATAATTACGGGAACGCTTGAGAAAATAGTTGTAGTCATCCGTTTTCTTTAATGCTTTTGAAAGCTGGGAGAGGCACCAATCCTGATAGGCATACTCCAACGTCATTCCTGCGCCCTCCTGATGAAATCCATATTGCTTTGCATATAACGGATACGGTACATAACCATTCTTAATGTACTGTTCAATGCCACCACCTTTAAACGTATTATGTTCATAACCTGCCTTACTCATCATACCACCGGGCATGTGGTTCTTCTTCAATCCTTCATAAGCCTTTTGAATATCAAATCCGCGAATTCCTTTTTGCCATGCACTCACAAAAAAAGGTGTTGAAGAGGCACCTGTCATCACGTACGTATAGTCACCGCCAGCCGGACCGCGCGGAATCAATCCACCGTTTTTATAATATTCAATAAATGAATTACAAAACTCTTCCGCCTTTTCAGGATACACCAGTTGCCATAATGTATTGAGTGTCCATTGCGCTCCCCAGAACGAATCGGAATTATACATGGCAAACAAAGGCTTGCCTAGCGAATCCAAGGGAACTTGTTTTACAATTCGTTGCGTACCGGTGTTGTCCGAATATTTTCCATCGGCATCACTAATCATCCTTCGACCTTGAATGGCATGGAATAAATCGGTATAAAATCTACTGCGCTGTTGCTTCTCTCCTCCCCTTATCTCAATACGTCCAAGCATCTCTGCCCATTGCGCTTGCGCCTCGTTCACCACCCGATAAAAATTCCAGTCCTCAATTTCTTTCAGGTTTTCCGTGGCACCCTCTTCGCTTGTCAACGAAACACCTACTTTCATCTTCAACGAAAAACCTGCAGGCTTATCAAACGCAATCAACAATTTTCCATCTTCACCAGACCACTTCGTGATGTCGGTAGAAATTTTTCCGTCTTTATAAAAATAGAGTTGCTTAATGTCATGACTAAAAACAATGGAATAAAAAACAGGACATTCCTTGGGCCTTCTACGTGTTGATCCATTAACCGTTACTCCTCTAATCTCACGAGACCCAACTTTTGTAAAACTTCCTTTACTAATTTTTGATGGCCCCAACTCTCCGCCAAGGTCAAGCATGACACCAGGCGTTAATGTGTTGTTATTAAGATCATATACATACTGATGAAAGCCCACATGATTGGTGGCTGTCAACTGGGTCAAAACTTTAAAGCGCTCAAGCAAAATAACATGATAGCCGGGTTGTACTTTTTCAAGTTTATGCAAGAAGTGTGAGGAATGATTTTCAAACAAATCACTCATGTTTGTTGAGTCAAACCGAACAGGCATTACAGGTATTCCGGAGAGTTGCCATTCATGGATGTGACTAATCGATTTTACGGTATCAATTTCATAGCGATAGCCACTGTCCCACGCACCTTTAATCTGCGTGTCGGGAAACAAAGACACCATTCCAAAGGGTCGTGATGCCGAAGAAAAATAAAACCATCGAGAATGTGATGCATCAAGCCAGGGGTAGACCAGATCTACCGGTTGGCCCTGTGCGTTACTGTGCTGCGGAAAAAAAATAGTCAGGGCAAAAAACAAACAGACACGCGGCGCTGACGAGGATTTACATTTCATAATAACAAACAGAAAACAAATGAGTTGGATGCGCACAGTACATCAATCATCGTCTTTCTTTGGTTAAGGTTTTTGGAAAAGGAAAAATAGAATTTTTTATGCTAAGAAGAATTATGTTGGGGCAATAATCTCATAGATTTGACAAAGAAAAAATTGATTTGAATGAGGTGTAAGAGCAAATCAGCGCATTTCGATGTTTTAGGCAAAATTTTGAAGTTCCCGTTCCATGAATTTTAGCAAATTCATGGTGTCACCCGATTTTAGCCCGGGTCACACGAAATTTTAGAGATGAGTCTCATCAAACCACTTTCCTGGAAAACATCAATCACGAAAAATGCCCTAACCAATCAGGATGTTTCCGAATGAATGATAGGGGATTTATATTTTTTTTAAATCTCAGTGGGAGTATATAATTTTTTCTTAAACCAGAACGCGAGATTTACCAGTAAGATCAGAGCAGGCACTTCAATGAGCGGCCCAATAACACCCGCGAAAGCCTGACCTGAATTGATTCCAAAAACACCCACGGCTACCGCAATCGCTAATTCAAAATTGTTACCTGTTGCCGTGAAAGATACTGCAGCATTCTCTTCGTAATTCGCTCCTGATTTTTTGGATAAAATAAAACTGACAACGAAGATGACGATGAAGTAAATGACCAATGGAATGGCAATGCGAATGATATCAAAAGGTATTTCGACAATCGTCTTACCTTTAAAACTAAACATGATCACAATCGTGAATAGCAAAGCAATCAATGTAAACGGACTGATTTTGGGGACGACATTCTGGACATACCATTCTTCCCCTTTCGCTTTCTTGAAAAAGTAACGCGTTAGGAAACCCGCTAGGAACGGAACACCTAGATAAAGAAAAACACTCTTCGCTACATCGCTCATACGTACATCAACCACGGAACCTTTGATGTCGAAATACGGTGGTAATACGGTAATGAACAGCCACGCAAAGACACTATAGAACAGTACTTGAAAAATGCTGTTGAGTGCAACCAATCCGGCAGCGTATTCTTTGTCGCCTTTTGCCAGATCATTCCAAACCAATACCATGGCAATACAACGCGCAATGCCGATGAGTATTAAACCTACCATGTATTCAGGCTTATCACGCAGAAAAATCATTGCAAGAAAAAACATCAAGACAGGACCAATTATCCAATTCAGAACCAGCGAAAGGCTTATAACTTTTACATTCTTAAAGACCTTCCCCAAATGTTCGTAGCGAACTTTTGCCAAGGGCGGAAACATCATAATGATAAGACCTGCGGCGATTAACAAATTGGTAGTTCCAAACTGAAATGGTTGCATGAATTCTTCCACTGGTAAAACATTACCAATAGCAACGCCTAAAAGCATGGCCAGAAAAATCCACAGGGTAAGGTAGCGGTCTAAAAATCCAAGTTGTTTTTGATTGCTCATAAAATATTTATATGCTGACGGATACTATGCTTTTACTTGTGAGAACGAATAGAAAATTTCTCTTCCAATTTGATGTACGCGTTCAGCATATTTTGCTGTCTCTTGTGGCGTTTCATCAAATTCTTTCGGATCATCATAGGTAAGAGCGATTCTTCCAGAGGCACCTAATACCAATGGACAATTTTCGTCCGCATGTGAGCACGTCATGATGGCCGCAAAATCTTTGTTGTGGTTAAAGGGATCATCATACTTTTTTGAGAATGCAATAACTGGTTCTGCATCTTTTGCATATCGAACTTCATACACTGGGTTTTCTCCTTCTTTGGTTTTACTAATGCTGAACCCTGCATCTTGCATGGCCTTTACTGCACGTGGATTAAACGCAGTTGCTTCGGTTCCACCTGAGTAGCAGAAGACATTTTCAATGCCATAGTAATGTGCAGCGGCTTGTGCCCATAGTTGAGAAAGATGACTTCTTCTTGAATTGTGCGTACAGATAAAGTTTAAGTAAATTTTTTGATGTGCATCAATTTTACCTTGAACAAACTGCGTTAATTCCTTTAACGTTTCTTTCCGCTCTGTTGGAATCTCATCAAATTCTTTTGTTAGTTGTTCTACCTTGGAACTTAACGTGGAAAGCAAAGTTGTTTTGTTGGATAATGGCATGGGTAAGGTTTAAATAATACGTCTTGAAAATGTTTATTCAATGTCGTTTAGTTAAGGTTTATTTTATGGCCTCACCTCTGTCCTCTCCCAAGGAGAGGATGACAGTAGACCTTAACTAACGACATTGATATTTATAATTAACTGCAACAACCAGGAGCGCAGCAAGCTTCTAGTTTTTCGGCATACACGGTAACACTAAAAATACCTGTGCTGCCATTTTTAAAACTCTCTATCCCTTCTTCGGATAAGTAATCATTCAGAATTTCATCGGGCAGCGTAATTCTTTTTTCTTTTTGAACACTGATGTTCGCAAAGCCAGTCTCCTTAATAATGGAGAGGTACTCATCTTTTTGAATGGCTCCTGCAACGCAACCGGCATACATCTCTGCACTTTTCTGCAATCCTTCTGGAAGATCACCAACCAGTACAATATCCGATACGCTAAAGTGACCACCTGTTTTCAACACACGAAAAGTTTCAGCAAATGCTTGCCTCTTATTGGGTACTAAATTCAAAACACAATTGCTCACTACTACATCGGCAATATTTCCGGCCAACGGCATATTTTCTATATCGCCTTGTCTGAATTCTACTTTTTTGAAGTTGAGCTTTTCAGCATTTGCTTTTGCTTTTTCAATCATCTTTTCTGTGAAGTCGATTCCTATGACTTTTCCATTTTCTCCTGCAATTGAACGTGCAACAAACGCATCGTTGCCCGCACCGGAGCCAAGATCAATAACGGTGTCGCCTTCTTTGATCAGAGCAAATTCGGTTGGCAGTCCACAGCCAAGACCAAGATCTGCATCAGCTACATATCCCTTCAAGTTTGAATAGTCATCAGCCATTACAGTGTAGTCCACAGTAGAACAGCCCGTTGCGCCACAGCAACTTGAGGCATTGGTGTCTTTGCTTTGCTCGGCAATCTGACCGTACTTTTCTTTTACCAGTTGTTTGAGTTGTTCGGATGTTTCAGTTGTATTCATATATGTCTCTTTTAAATTATCGTAATATTGCGATTAGTTAAGTCAAAAAAATAGCTAGCAACAATTAGGTTCTTTATAGCTATCAAATAATTCTCCCACGGCTTTCTTTGCCTTGTTCCAAACTTTTTCATCGATACAATAACAGGTAGTGGGTCCATCGATGTCGCCTTTGATTAACCCCACTCTTTTTAATTCTTTAAGGTGTTGCGACACGGTAGACTGTGACAAAGGAAGTTCATCTACAATGTCGCCACACACACAGGATTTTGTCTTTACCAGAAATTGAATGATTGCTATTCGGGCAGGATGGCCTAACGCCTTCGTTAGCGAAGCAAGGTCATTTTGCGTTTTGGTAAATTCTTCAGTTTTGGTAAGTCCCATATTCTAATCGCAATATTACGATTACTTTTTTAATTTCCAAAAGGTTTGAAATTTAGTTGGTCATCAACTGATCTGATATAAATTATTGAACTGTTTTTATTTCGTAAGAACAAGCAGATGTATGTACTAAAAAAATTATTCAATCAAGAATTTGATTTTTAATTTTGTGATTTGACAAATCCAGAATCAGATCTTCGGGTGAGTAGCCAATGTTTCAGCATTGATTGTATCAAAGCTGCGCGAAAGTCACTATACAGGAAGTGTAATTTTGATAACGGTTTTTAATAAACTTAGCCTATGTATTAATTTTCAGCCATCCGCTCTCCAAAATCAAACCGGTAAGCTTGAAACTTCTGGGATTATGAATAAATTTACTTATTAAATAAGATCGTGCTATGGAAGAGAAAAAATTGATTGAAAGAATTACGGTTAATCCACAAATTTTTACGGGTAAGCCCATTATCCGTGGCAAACGCCTTGCTGTCGAGCATGTATTAGGAATGCTGGCTGCCGGTGATTCTCCTGAAAATATATTGAAAGGATACGATTGGCTTGAGCCCGAAGACATCCACGCATGTTTGCTGTATGCGCACCGAATGGTGAGCCATGAACGCATGGAGTTTAATGCGGCATGAATATCAACCATCCGGAAAATAATCCTAAAATCACATCATCCTAAAAATCCTAATCCAGACAATACTCTTCTTAATCTAAATTGATCTGGTACAAATTAATGAAACTGAAACTGTTTTAATTCCGTAAGAACAGGCAGATTTGTATCGATAAAAACATTAATTTCAGTTTCCGTGAGAAAAGATTTACTCGCCTACTTTGCCCTTACTGCCATCTGCATCATATGGGGCACCACGTACCTTGCCTTGCGGATAGCCGTGCTTCATTTTCCTCCCTTCTTGTTTATTGGGATTCGTCAGGTAATAGCGGGTCTGGTGTTGATCGTTTTTATGTTGACCCTTGGCAAAGCAAAGCTGCCTGGCACATCACATTTGGTGCGTCAAGCTATAGCAGGCTTCTTCCTTATCTCCATGGGAAACGGATTAGTTGCCTGGGCTGAAGTGCATATACCCAGTGGCGTTGCGGCCATCATCTGTTCACTCATGCCGCTGATGGTTATCCTGATCAACCTGACCGTCAACCGTGAGGAGCGGCCAACATTTCCCATTGTTATAGGTACTCTTCTCGGCTTCACGGGCATCATGATGATTTTCAGTGAACACCTGGAAGAATTCAGCAACCTCAACTATTTTCTCGCCATCTTCCTCACCTTCATTGCTGTGCTTTGCTGGGCAGGTGGAAGTGTATGGATAAAAAAGAAACACACAGACACCAACCCATTCCTCAACGCCGGACTGCAAATGTTTTTCGGCGGCGTGTGGATGTTTCCCTTCAGTTATGCATTTGACGATTTAGCAACACTACATTGGTCGATGGAAGCCTTTTATGCGATGCTTTATCTGGTCGTGTTTGGCTCTATTATAGCGTACACATGCTATTCGTATGCGTTAAGAAAATTACCCATGACCATTGTTTCATTGTATGCATACATTAACCCGCTTGTTGCTGTCATATTGGGATGGATGGTTTTACAAGAACCCTTAAGCGTTCGCATGTGGCTGGCCATAGCCATCACCATTGCTGGAATATACATTGTCAATCGGGGTTATCAGCTACGTGGTCTTTGGAAAACACAGTTTTCAAATCGTTAACGTGAACAACAAACAAATTGATATTATTGATTACAAACCTGAACACCAACCTTGGTTTGAACAGCTCAACCGTGAGTGGATTGAGAAATATTTTTGGATGGAACCTATTGATGTCATGGTGTTGGAACAACCCGATGAATATATTATTACGAAAGGTGGACATATTTTCATGGCTTACTATGATAAACAGATAGCAGGAACAGCAGCATTAAAATACGTTGACAACAACACCTATGAATTTACCAAGATGGCTGTTGATGCAAAATTCAGAGGTCTAAAAATAGGACAGGCGTTAAGTGAGGCTTGTCTTGAAAAGGCAAGACATCTTGGTGCGAAGAAAATAATTTTATATTCGAATACACTTCTTGCACCAGCTATTTCACTCTATCGAAAAATAGGTTTTATTGAAGTGCCCGTGGATCCTATTTACAAACGGAGCGACATTAAAATGGAAATCACTCTTTAACAATAGTAAGATGAAATTTCGAATTGCCACGTTAGACGACCTTCCAACTATAGTTGCCATTTACAACGCCACCATTCCCAGTCGAATGGTTACAGCGGATACATCACCTGTATCGGTAGAAAGCAAACGTGAATGGTTTGAAAAACATACACCCGGCAATCGACCCATTTGGATAATGGAAGAAGAAAATAAAATCGCCGGCTGGATAAGCCTTACCAATTTTCATGAACGGCCTGCCTATAACCCCACATGTGAAGTGAGCATTTACCTGGATGCTTCTTTTCAATTCAAAGGTATGGGAAGAAAAGCGTTACAATATGCTATTGATCATTGCCCCCAACTGGGAATAAAAACTTTGATCGGTTTGATCTTTGACAACAATGCACCCAGCCTCAAACTCTTCCGCCATTTTGATTTTGAACAATGGGGATTTCTTCCGCGTGTTGCAGAGCTTGATGGTGTTGACAGAGGCGTAGTAATACTTGGAAAACGAATTGACAACTAAATTGATGAAGACTTTATACCATTCGGATCAGGAAAATATCAAAGCACTGCTTGACCAAACGCAACGTGTTGCCCTGAACTATTTTAATGATCAGAGCAATCTTGCGGCAGGAAGGTTTATTGAAACCATTGCTCTGGAAGATCTTCCTGACAAAGGATTGGGAGGACAAGGGACGCTTGATTACTTCAGTAAAAACTTTTCAGA
>JBBRKB010000046.1:0-14464 GCA_038218385.1 Cytophagales bacterium
GCCCGTACTGAATTGATGAGCCGTTTCAGTTTATCTGAAATACAGTCACGCGCCATCCTTGATATGCGCTTGCAACGCCTGACAGGTCTTGAGCGGGATAAAATTCAAAATGAGTTTAAAGAAGTGATGGATTTGATTGACAGGTTAAAAGAAATCCTGGCCAGTGAACCCATGCGCATGCAGATCATCAAAGATGAACTGACGGAAATCAGAGAGCGCTACGGAGATGATCGCAGGACGGAGATCGTGCAGCGTGAAGATGATTTTACAATGGAAGATATGATTGCCAATGAGGAGATGCTCATCACCATTTCCAATCAAGGATACATTAAGCGCACACTCTTATCAGAATACAGAACACAAGGTCGCGGGGGCGTTGGATCGCGTGGCGTTTCAACCAAAGAAGATGACTTCACGGAGAATCTTTTTGTCGCCCAAGCACACAACTACTTATTGTTTTTCACCGCTCAGGGAAAAGTATATTGGAAGCGCGTATTTGAAATCCCGGAAGGATCGAAGACATCTAAAGGACGGGCCATTCAAAACCTGATCAACATTGAACCTGGCGACAGGGTGCGCACCGTCATCAACGTAAAAAATCTGGAAGACCAGCATTACATTAACAACAATTTTGTAATCCTGTGCACCCAACAAGGAACCATTAAGAAAACTTCCCTTGAAGCATATTCAAGGCCAAGGCAAGGTGGTATCACGGCCATTACGATTCACGATGGCGACCGCTTGCTCAATGCTTCCTTGACGAATGGAAAAAATCACATTGTGATAGCGAAGAGTGAAGGTAAGGCTGTGCATTTCAATGAATCACAAGTTCGGCCAATGGGACGTACTGCTTCAGGTGTGCGGGGCGTTACTCTTGATTCTGCTGACGACAAAGTAATTGGGATGGTGTGTATTTCCCGTGACGATGCAAATTTATTAGTGGTATCAGAAAATGGATATGGCAAGCGTTCGTCTATGGAAGATTACCGCATCACCAAACGAGGAGGTAAAGGTGTGAAGACCATTAGTATTACACCTAAAACTGGCAAGCTTGTTGCCATCAAGGAAGTGGTTGATAAAGATGAGCTAATGATCATCAATCGATCGGGCATTACCATTCGCATAGAAGTGAATGAACTTCGCATTATGGGAAGAGCGACACAAGGTGTTCGGCTTATCAAACTTAATGAGGATGACGCGATATCATCTGTGGAAAAAATTCAACAGATAGACGAAGGTGAATTGCCAAAAGCAGAAGACGAACTAACTAAATAAACTATAACAACTAAAACAATGAAACGTATACTCATCATAGCTTTTATACTACCTATGCTCGCGTTTGGGCAGAAGACTGTGAAGCCAAATGTTAACAAAGCGCTTAATCTTTGGAAAGACGGTAAGTTGGACGAAGCAAAGGAAATGATTGATGCTGCTACCACCTATGAAAAAACCATGAACGATGGAAAAATGTGGTATTACAGAGGATTGATTTATGCAACCTTAGACACAACTTCAAATGAAGCATTCAAATCACTGGCTCCCGATGCATTGAAAACTGCCATTGAATCTTTTAAAAAGGCCGATGAATTGCAGACGAAAGCCGGAAGCGATTATTTCTTACCCCCTGATGCTGGTGGAATTCCCGTTACAAAAACTCAACAAGCCACTCAGCTTGCTGATTTTTATCTCAATGAAGGTATTTCGCTAATACAGCAAGATGAGCCTGACTACAATGCCAGCATTGTATCATTGGAAAAAAATATCAGCTTATTTGAGACCAATGTAAAGCCCTATAACAATGATACCTTGTCGTATTTTGTTTTGTCTCTTGCTGCCATGAACGCAGAACAATTTGAAAGAGCTATAACTGCAGCTGATAAGTATTACGAAAAAGGTGGCAATACTAAAGATGCTTACTTGATCCAATACCAAATTTATACGGGGCAAATGGAGGATAAGGAAAAAGCCCTGGAAGTGGTGCGTAAAGCGAAAAAGCTTTTTCCTGAAAATCCTGATTTTCCAAGAATGGAAATCGGTTTGCTTATTGACATGAATAAGGTAGATGAAGCGAAGAGTGGACTTGAGAAAGCCGTAGCTGAAAATCCTGACGATAAAATTCTTCATTTCTATTTAGCTTACACAAACTCTCAGTTGAAGAACACCGCAGAAGCAGAAAAGCATTACCGTGAAGCTTTGCGCATTGATCCTACGTACTTTGAAGCACAGTATTACCTTGCACAGATATATCTGATAGATGTTGATGGGCTGACTAAGCAGATCAATAACCTGGGTATATCTGCGGCAGATGACAAAAAGAAAAGGGAGTTGTATCAGGCACGTGTGAAAGTCTGTGAAAAAGCAATTCCTTACCTTGAGAAAACAGAATCAATGAAAGCACCAAGTACCGAAACACGCATTGAAGTGCTGGAAAAATTGAAAATGATGTACTACTATGTTGCTGATGATGCAAAAGAGAAAGTGGTTAATCAAAAACTTAAAGCGCTGGGAGCTGAAGTTGATTAGGACACCGAATACTATACCTATAATTAAGAGGGAGCTGAACGGCTCCCTTTTTTTATGCCTCAAATTTAATTATTACATTAGGGTTTCCTTTATGTTACCAATTTATGATTTTTACTGCCCGCACCTCAGTACTACTTGTATTAACCCTGAATTTGGCTTTGCTCTCTTCATGTTCTAAAGACACTGAAGAGCCGCCTGTTGTTTCAGAGGATTTATTTATTAATGAAGTATACTCCAATGGGGCAGGAGCAGATTGGCTGGAATTGTATAATGGATCTTCTGCACAGAAAGATATCGGAGGCTTTTTTATTTATGATGATGTGGCCGCTCGTTACACGCTACCTGCATCAACCCTTATTCCTGCAAACGGGTTTTTGATATTGATATGTGATGGAACGGCCACGGGTCTTCACACCAACTTTAAGCTGAGCTCAGAAGGAGAGACCGTATTCCTGGAAAATAAATCGAACACATTAATTGATAAAATAACTTTTCCGCTTTTGGGCAAGGGTCAATCATACGGCAGGTTTCCGGATGGATCTTCTACCTTATCCATAAGTGGAAGTCCAACGGAAGGGCAGTCCAATGGGGATACAGAAGCCCCTGCCTTCATGGATGTTACTCGCGACCCACTTGTGCCTTCAACAAGCAGCAATGTTACGGTCCAAGCACAATTGATATCAAACACAGGCATCACTTCTGTTACCCTTTTTTATCGGTTGACAAGTGGAAGCTATACTGCCATTCCAATGACACTGGCCGGTTCGTATTACAATGCCATTATTCCATCAGCCGGCACTACTGGAAAAATGGAATATTATATCGAGGCAACAAACAGTGCGGGAAAATCTTCAACAAAACCTGTTGACGCTCCATCTGATAGTTACTCTTATTTACTGAACACCGATCCGTTGCCTCAGCTATACATTAATGAGTTTATGGCATCAAACACATCGTGTTGCCCTGATAAGTCAAGCGGGACGGATGAGTTTGATGATTGGATCGAAATTTACAACGCAGGACCACAAGCCGTGAATCTCGCGGGAATGTATTTATCAGACAGTAAGTACAATCCCTTTATGACGAAAATCGATAAAGACAATCCAACGGCTACGACCATTCAACCCGGAGGTTTTTTGGTGCTTTGGGCAGATGAGAGTAAATCGCAAGGCCCCTTGCATCTGGGTTTTAAATTATCTGCCGATGGTGAAGACGTTGGACTTTTCTATATTGATGGACGAGCTATTGACGTGTATACATTCACACAACAAGTGGATAATGTTTCATGGGGAAGGTCAACCAATGGTGGCGCATCATGGAAGGCATTCACAACACCAACACAAGGTGCGTCTAACTAATACCAATAAAATAGTGTCACCGTTAAAACCAAATGGAGCATAATGTTCGAAATTTTCCCCGATCAACCTGCGTATGAATATTCACAGCTGATCAATATATTATATTCTTTCGTTTGGGCTTTTTTATTATCCAGCATAATCGCGATTACGCACCGGCTTACGTTTACGGGAGATCAATATCCACGTAATTTTTTTCAATCGTTGATATTAGGTGCTATTGTCACAACGATGGTGATGATGGCCATTGGTGATAGTCTGGCGCGTGGTCTTGGTGTATTTGGTGCCATGGCCATCATTCGCTTCCGCACACGCATTGACGATCCGCGCGATGTATTATTTCTGTTCGCTGCTTTGAGCTGCGGTCTCGCGATAGGTGTCTTTGGTTATTCCATTTCATTTGCCGGTGCTATCCTATTCTGCCTGGCTGCCTTTCTATTACATGTGTCCCCTTTCAAGATTTATACACACCACAACACCCTTGTGTTTACTATTTCAAATCATGACTTGCTTAACCGGGTAACCCTCGTATTGGATGAGTATTGTAATGATTATAAGATGATCAATATTTCAGTAAATAAAGAAGGTGCTTCACGTTATGAATTTCGGATCTCGCTTAAGAGCACAAAAACAAAAGATCAAATGATCGAAGTAATTCGCAGAATAGAAGGCGTAGCACAATTGCGTATATCAACTAATGAAGTATTAGCATCATGATAGGAAGAAAATTTAACTGGTTCTATCTGCTCATTGGTGTTTTGTTCATCGGCATGCTTTACATTAATGCAAAATATTTCAGGGGAAGCGGCAACCTTATTGTAGGCATCACACAAGCAAAAGATTATAAGATCAATGCAGAGAAATCTTCCCTGGTAAAATCCGTTCATGTGGTGCCTGGAAAACAAGTGAAGGCTGGTGATCTGTTGATTGAACTCACCAGTGAAGCACTGGCAATAGACATCGCCAAACTCACTAATCGTATAGCGTTGCTAACATCAGAAGAGAAGGATAAAAAGAAACTTGAGCATTCAGAAATTGCGTATATACGGGCTCAAAATGGAATTGAAATAGAAGAACTCGATGCTGACATTGCAGAGATCAAAAGTGAACAGCAATTAAATCTTCGTTTGGCGGAAGAACTTAACACATCGCATAAAAGCTCAACAGAAGTTTCGGAGAATCCGGCCTTGCAGAAAATGGCTTCACTTGAGAAGCAAAAGCAAAAACGTAAAGACGCTATGGCCATAAAGATCCAGGACATCGTTCAGGAAAGCAACAGCGATCAGAACCAACTCCATAATCAAATTATTCTTTTGACTCAGGAATTGGAACTTTTGAAAGGTGAGCAAAAGAAATTAACAAAATATGCTGCTGCGGATGGCGTAGTGGAAAACGTCTATGTGAAAAATGGTGAGCAGATTGAAGCCTTCACTTCGTTGCTTTCCGTTGGGCCGCTTCGCCCTACAACCGTTGTGGGCTATATTTATGGAAGAAGAATGTCTATTGCGATTGGGGATAAAGTGAAGGTTACATCGTATGAGAAAAAATCATTTGAGGTAGACGGGGCCGTGATCGGGTTTGGCACGGTTACCGCCTTGCCTGAAATTCTTCAGAAATCTACAGCAGTGAAGGCATTTGGTCAAGAGGTTTTTATTGAGATAATTCCTGAGAATAGTTTCGCTATTGGTGAAAAAGTTTTGATAAAATAACCATGCAATTAATTATTCGAGCCGCTTGTGTTCTAATGTTGATAGTATTCTTTACGGAATCACACGCGCAATTATCGATCACTCAATTTTTATTGACAGCAGATCAGGATGAAGACTTAAAATCAATCGAAGACCAGCTTACCTATTTGGATGGCAAACCGTATCGGTTATCGCCACTTAAAAATTTTGAATTCAGAACAAAGAGTAATCAATTAAATCCCGATCGGCAAGACTACGCCCTACGGATGAATCCTGCTAACCCCTGGGAGATGAGGAACACAACATTGTATTATAAAACGTATCAGAATAGTTTGTCAATAAAAAAGCAAATTGTTTTGAAAGAGTCGTTGATGATGCGGTACCTCAGGGTGATAGAATATTGTCATCAACAAGAGATCCTGGCTATGAAAAAGGAGAGTTTGAAATATATGGATGCGCAAGCAACTATACTCGATCGTCAAAGTGTTTCCGATCTCTTCGATGCAGACGACATCGTAAAAATAAAACTGGACCAAATGGATTTATTGGTTGATTTGGACGAGCTTTCTTTTGGGCTTCAAAAAAAGGAGAAAGGAATTCAAGCACTGGCAAATACCAACGCTCCCTTACACTGGAATAGCGCTGATTTAATTTCAGTTGAACAAATCAAGCTTGTTACGGATAGCATTTCATCACAAAACTCAAATGCTGCGGAACTAGCCTTTCGTCAAACAAAAATTGACTTAGCGGCACGGGAATATGCATTGGAGAAATCAAATATTAATGTAGGCTTTCTACAAACAGAATATGAACCTTATCGACAGGAGCAAGACCGAAAAGCCTTGAGCCTTTCATTGGGCATCACCATTCCTATCACTAATCCTAATAAGGGTGATATGACGAAGCGAAAACTGGAAATGATCGAGGCACAACATAATTTGCAAGAATCAAAAATAGAAGTACAAAATGATATGGCTACCTCACGTGATGAGTTGAGTGCATTGATAAAACGCTATGAAGAACTGGGGTCTAAAATTGAAGCATTGAATATCGGATCGCTTTCTTCTTTATTGATCACGATGAAAAATAATAACCCCGCTGCGCTTATTCGGTTTAATAACAATGTATTGAAGCTCCGTGCACTTCAACTAAGTCTTAAACAAGACATACGCGTTGCCTACCTTGCACTATTAAAAAATAGCGACATGCTTCAACGTTCCCCCCTCATTAATTACTTGTCGCCTCATCTTTCTGTGCTAGAGCCCTGAATTTCTTTGAATATCTTTTTTATATTTCAACTTCAATTGTTTATATAATGAACGAGCAATCAGATGCGATTAAGTCAACTTATATTTTGGGAAAAGCAACGAAAGAAAATACATATAAGTGGTGCATGGGCTCCAAAATAACTGTGCGAGAAGGACTTAAAACCCGTGTCCTTGAACGGGGACGGAATGTTGAACACATAAAGAATTATACTAAATTGTCGAACTTTATACTTATTGAGTCACTTTGACACTTAAAACACCTTATTTATTTTAACTAACTAAAAATGTTAAACCGTTTTTTTAATCCCGCATTGGTGAAATGCTTTATTGTTTTGTTGCTCCTTGCTTCAGGCTGTGCAAAGGAAAAGGAGAATCCGCGGATCCTGGTATTCACTAAAACAACGGGCTTTCGACACGAGTCCATTTCGAAGGGCATAGCTTTCTTTAAAAAGATGGGAGAACATCAACATATCATTGTTGACACAACCGAAAATGCATCTAATTTTTATGAGGAAAATTTGAGGCGCTACAACGCTGTCGTTTTTCTTAACACAACAGGTGATGTGTTGAATGCAGAACAACAAAATAATTTCGAACGATACATCCAGGCAGGCGGTGGGTATGTTGGTGTGCATGCTGCAACGGACACGGAATACGATTGGCCGTGGTATGGTAAATTGGCAGGTGCTTATTTTGAAAGCCACCCCAGTAATCCGAACGTACAAAAAGGCACGTATAATGTTGTCAACACCACACACATTGCCACTGACTCGTTGCCTGCCAAGTGGGAGCGGACGGATGAGTTTTACAGTTTCAAAAACATTAATCCAGAATTGAACATTCTTATCACCTTGGACGAGAAGACTTATCAAGGTGGAACTAACGGTGATTATCATCCGGCTTCTTGGTACCATGAGTTTGATGGAGGTCGTGCTTTCTATACGGCCATGGGGCACACAGCGGAAACATATGATGAACCATTTTTTGAGAAGCATCTTTTAGGCGGACTGCAATGGGTTCTTGGCGAAGGGAATCTGAATAAAGTGAACTACAGTAAAGTCTCTACCAAGCGTATGCCTTCGGAAAACAGGTTTACAAAAGTTGTATTGGATGAGGGATTGAATGAGCCAACCGAATTGGCATTACTTCCGGGCAATAGGGTTTTATTCCTGGAGCGAAAAGGCAACATTAAAATGTATGACCCGAAAGAAGGCAAGTCAAAGATAATAGCCACCATACCCGTCAGCACAAAGTATAAAAACAAAGAAGGAAAAGAGCGTGAGGCAGAAGATGGATTACTCGGATTGGCCATTGATCCAAACTATAAAGAGAATAACTGGATCTATCTTTATTACTCTGAAGCCGGAGATGTGCCGAGGAATATTCTCACCCGCTACGAATTAAAGGGCGATGAATTAATTCTTGACTCTAAAAAAATTATCCTTGAAGTAAAGGTGCAACGGCAGGAATGTTGCCACACGGGAGGGTCCATTGCATTTGATGCAAACGGCAATTTGTTTTTATCTACGGGTGATAATACAAATCCTTTTGACACGCCTTACGCACCGATTGATGAGCGTTCCGATCGCAGTCCTTGGGATGCTCAAAAATCATCAGGAAATACAAACGACTTACGTGGTAAAATACTTCGAATACATCCCGAGGATGATGGTACGTACTCCATTCCGGAGGGAAATCTTTTTCCCAAAGGAACTGACAAAACACGACCTGAAATTTATGTGATGGGAAATCGCAATCCGTATAGGATTTCCGTTGATCAACGTACAGGCTTTTTATATTGGGGAGATGTTGGCCCTGATGCGGGGAAGGATTCTGTTGCGCGCGGCCCAAAAGGACATGACGAAATCGGGCAGGCCCAGAAAGCCGGAAATTTTGGATGGCCGCACTTTGTTGGAAATAACAAGGCATACCGCGACTACAATTTTGAAACTAAAGAGTCAGGAGAACTTTTTGACGTGAATGGCTCCATTAATAATTCGCCAAACAATACCGGGCTTCAGAAACTGCCTCCTGCACAGAACGCATTCATTTGGTATCCTTATAGCGCCTCAAACGAATTTCCATTAGTCGGTAAGGGCGGGAGAACAGCCATGGCGGGACCCGTATACTATGAGGGCGATTACAAAGGTGCCGATAGAAAATTTAGTAGTTATTATGATGAAAAACTTTTCATTTATGAATGGATAAGAGGATGGATAATGTCGGTGACATTGGATAAGGAAGGCAAGTATGTTTCCATGGAACCGTTCATGCCGAGCTACAAATTCAACAATCCATCGGACATGGAGTTTAGCAAGGAGACTGGTGACCTCTACATGCTGGAATACGGAACGGCCTGGTTCAAAGAGAATGCAGACGCCCGATTGATACGTATTGAATACACTGAAGGCAATCGCAAGCCAATCATTCAGATGGCATCTGACAATATCAGAGATGCCGTGCCGATGGCAGTAAACCTGACTGCGAAAGGGACAAAGGATTTTGACTATGATGACATTACGTATTCATGGACCATTCTTTCGCCTGACGGCAAGACACTACATACATCGGCTGATGAAGAAGTCAAGTACACGTTCGATACACCAGGTGTTTATAAGGCTGCACTTGCCGTTACGGATTCACATGGAGCAAAGGCCGAAAGTACGATGGAATTATACGCTGGCAATCAACCCCCTAAGCTTTCGTTTGATCTACCTGGAAGTAACTCCACATTCTTTTTCCCAAAGAAAAAATTCAATTACGAAGTAAAAGTTTCAGACAAGGAAGATGGTGAGTTGAGTAAAGGTATTGCACCAGATGACGTTGCCGTGACAATCGACTATTTTGCAGAAGGATTTGACAAAGCGGCCATTGCCCTTGGACACCGAGATGCTGATGCAGCTGTCGCTACATCAAAAGGAAAGAAAATTATGGATGGCAGTGATTGCAAAGCATGCCACTTTACGGATAAAAAATCGGTTGGGCCTTCCTTCGTGGAAGTAGCCAAAAAATACAAAGGCGACATAAAAGCAGTTGATTACCTCGCCAAGAAAATTATCAATGGTGGTGGTGGTGTTTGGGGCGAAACGGCCATGGCGGCTCATCCTCAGTTATCAAAACCAGATGTAGTGGATATTGTAAATTACATCCTCACGCTCAGCAACATCCGGGACGAAATAATTCTCCCTCCCCGGGGATCATACACAGCAAAGGATACGCTGGCGGGTTCCTACATTTTAAGGGCATCGTATACTGACAAAGGCGCCAATGGAATGCCTGCTGTGGCGGCAGAAAAAACCTACATACTTCGGAGCCCGATACTCATGGCGAGTGAAGCTGAACTGGTATCGAACGTGCAAAAATATGTAGTACCAAAAGGCCCTACTGTGATCATTGGATCAGGTAAAGGTTCATATGCAGGGTTTAAGAATTTGGATTTAAGTGGAATAAGTGCAATCGCTTTTACGGCGAGTGCAGCTGCTAATTATGGTCAGGTGGGAGGCAAAGTTGAGGTGCGCATTGATAAACCTGATGGAAAGAAAATTGGCGCGAGCGATTTTATTAAACCGCAAGAAGTAAACCTTGATGCTAAGGTAGATGCCAAAGCACAATTTGTAAAACTTGAACAAACCTCCGGACTGCATGACGTTTACTTTGTATTTGAGTCAGAAGCAGTGAGCCAGCCAGGGCAGTCATTGTTCGTCATCGTAAGTGCAACGATGATTGGTAAGTAATGAATTTGGGTTGTGAATTGTTCGTGAATTTATAATTCACAACCCAGATTTAATTAATTAAGAGTCAGGACTCAATATTCATTTCAAAACTTCAGGATAGTTTAGTGTTCTCAATCTCAAGGATCAATCCTTCACCAAAATATTGCGCTGGGGTGTAGTACCCTGTCTTACTATTTCCACTCACTATTTTTGCTGCTATTAACACCGCTGTTTTTGCTGTGAGTAAATAACCACTTGGTGTTTCAAGTCTCGCTTCAAACGTATCACCGTTTTCATTGTAGACTTTACCCCACAAATAGCTACGGCCGCTCGCACGTTTTTCTTGATCCGGACCAGTGGATCTGCTTTCAATTTTTTTCAACAGATAATTTTTAACCCATCGCTTGCGTAGAAGCCAATTAATCAAACGGCTTAACCTTGCCGCAATAATTGTTTTGTCTGGCACCCCTGTGTAAACTTCAATGTTGGGAATACCTGTACTTCTCCATGCAGTGGCAACATCGCCCCAGGGAATGCACAAGGCTTTGCTTTTGAATGGACCAAAATCAATTTCCAAAACGTGATCACCTAGTGTGACACTTGTCAGCTTACCATCTTTACGAATCAAGCCTCCATACCCTAAGCCTTCCGTCATGGTTTTAGCTGTACCACGCGAGAGTCCACCTTTAGACATAGCGAAAGCCAATTGTAAATGCGTTGCGTCGGGTAAACGGTTTTTCAAATGAAGCGCTAAACAGTCGGAGGGAACAACATCGAAGCCAACGCCAGGCATAATACAGATTCCTTTTTCTTTCGCCTGCAAATCATACCCCGCCAGTAGCTCAAACACAGGAATCTCTCCGGTAATGTCGGTGTAGTGCGTACCCGCTTCAAGACAAGCTCCTGCCATTTGTTGGGCTGTAAATTGAAAGGGACCACCACAATGAATGACAAGCGTTGCTTTTTTCAAAAGCGTGATGAGGGCATTTCTGTCGCTGATATCAACAGTCTCAAAAGGAAAACCCGATTGCTCCGATTGTAATGTGAGTTTCAATGCATTACGACCGGAGAGCAATACGGTAAGGTTATGAGCTTTACATTCCTCAACAATAAGTTGTCCGGTATATCCGTATGATCCGTAAATAATGATTTGATAATTTCTCATGTGAGAATAAATGTACGCATTAAAGATCAATCATGATCTCTTAGACTCTTAGCTGGATTAGTCAATACGGCACGAATGGATTGACCGCAATAGTGAGCAAGGTTGTGTGATAAGCACCACGATTCCCGGTACCATAATCACCCACCAACTCACTTTTATTTTGTATGAGAAACCTTGAAGCTCGCACACATTACTCATGTCGCAATGCATTAATAGGATTGGAGAGCGCAGCCCTGATGGTGTGATAACTTACAGTTAGTAACGCGATAACCAAAGAGGCAACACCGGCAAGAATGAAGATGGTAAAACCGATTTCTGTTTTGTATGCAAAGTTGTCAAGCCACAAATTACCCAGATAGTAGGCCAACGGCACGGAGATGACAAAGGCGATTGCAACCAGAATTGAAAAATCTTTTGTCAGTAAGGCAATTAGCCCAAGTGTGCTGGCACCGTTTACTTTACGAATGCCAATTTCTTTCTTTCGCATTTCGGTAGTGTAGGAGGAGAGACCCAACAAACCAAGGCTGGCAATAAATATCGCGAGGATACTAAAGTACTTAATTGCCTTTCCGAACGTATCTTCCTTTTTGTACAAGTTATCAAAATCACTGTCCATAAAAGAGTACCGAAAAGGATCACCATCCAATTGTGCATGCCATTCCTTTTCAATAGAAGCTACAGTCTCCTGAAGATTGGCAGAATGAATTTTGATTGCAAAGGAATTGCCGCCCAACTGGATGACCAATGGTTTGATGGTTTCATACAAAGGGCGGTAATGAAAATCCTTCACCAGGCCAATCACATCGCCTGACCTTCCGTCTGATAGGCGATCTATTTTTCTTCCTATTACATCTTTGTTCCACCCCAGTGCAAGGGCGGCAGATTCGTTGATAATATATCCTACTGAATCGGATGCACTGCCCGGCTGAAAGGGGTGGCCTTCGAGAAATTCAACATTCAGCACCTTTTCAAATTCATGACCCACAAACATTACGCTGAACCATTGCTGCTTGTCTTCAGGCTGGCCACCCTCAACGAATGCATTTTCTATAACTTCGAGTTTACCTGGTATGCTGCCATCAAGTAATGTAACGGCTTCAATTTCATGATTTTGCATAACTTCTGATTTGAAACCTCCGTACTTCGGTAGGAACCTAAAATTACCGTCAATGATCATGATTTGTTCTTTGCTAAAACCCATGTCTTTGTTGTGAATGTACTTCAGCTGCTTGAACACGATGCCAATGCAAATCACTAACGATATAGAAATCACAAATTGACTTACCACAAGAATTTTACGAAGAAGGTTTCCTGATCCTTTGCTAACTGCATTACCTTTCAATACTTCTGTGGGTTGAAACGAAGAAAGCACAAAAGCAGGATAGCTTCCCGCCAGGATGCCTGTTATAAGAGCGAGTATCACCATGCCCATGAGCAGCTGTGGATTATGAAAAAGATTAAGCGCCATTTGTTTTCCTGTCAAATTGTTGAACCATGGCAACACCAACAGGATCAGGCCAAGTGCGATGAGTAGTGATAAAAAACTCGTGAGGATGGCTTCGCCCATAAACTGAGCGATGAGCATTTTTTTATAAGCACCCATCACTTTTCGTATGCCCACCTCTTTCGCACGCTTGGTTGAACGTGATGTAGCCAGGTTCATGAAGTTGATGATGGCAATGATTAATATGAGAATAGCAATGAAGGCGAAAAGACGAACATCTTGAATGCTACCATTGGGTTTAAACTCAAGTTCACGCTTGGAAGTGAGGTGCACATCATCTGCTTTTTGCAGCGAAAAGGTAACTTCAGATGTAGCGCCACTTTGGGGAAAATGGTTTTTTGTAAATGCAGGAAGGCCCAATTTAATCTTATGCGCGATCTCTTCATCGGGCACAGAGAAATAGAGCCATGCAGCAGCCCATGTCCAATTGGTATCAAAAAATTGCTGATTATTAAAAAAAGATCTGAACGTTTCAAAGGAACAGATCATATCAAATTGAAGATGTGTGTTGGGTGAGAGATCCTCTACAACACCAATCACTTCAAGCTCGCGGGTGGTGTTTAACTTTAATCGCTTGCCAATAGCATCGTCATTACCAAAATATTTCTTAGCCACAGTTTGCGAAAGGATGACCTGGTCAGGGCCAGTGAGTGCATTCTTTTTGTTTCCCCTAATAAATTTAAAATCATAAAGCTCCAGGAAATTATGCTCGGCAAAAATAAAGTTGTCTTCAAAATACTCTTCATTATCGAGTCTGATAATAGGGGAGCCTCCCCAACTGGATGGACGGAACACAAAGGTTGGGTTTGTGATTTCTGGGAAATCGGCCAGTAGTGTATTTTTAGTTGGAAAGGGTACTGTTGCTGATTGAGATACGTTAGGCCCCATCGGAAAATCTTCAACGAGGCGATAGATGTTGGTATGGTTATCAAATCCATTTTCATAGCTGAGTTCATCTTGAACAAATAGCAAGATAAGGATACAAGCACCGGTGCCTAAGGCAAGACCTAAGGTGTTGATAAGGGAATAATATTTCTGATTAAGAAAACTGCGGATAGCAATCTTAAAATAATTTTTAAACATGGTACTGCTCGTTTAGGTTTGCAGGCGCAACTTTAATGTGATACAAATATGCATTTTTTTTATTCTGGATTTAAAAATTAATTCGTCAAGCCTGGCAAACAGTCCCGCAAGATGAGGGAGTGATGGAGGTTTAATAGTGGAAACAAATAACCTAAACAAGAATAC
>JBBRKB010000047.1:0-14447 GCA_038218385.1 Cytophagales bacterium
TTCAGAAATACGGCTTTGTTCACATTTCAACAGGAGATTTATTCCGCTGGCATACTAAAAATGATACTGATCTTGGCAAGCGTGTGAAAGAGATCATGAACAACGGTATGTTGGTTCCAGATGAAATCACCATCGCTATGCTCAAAGAAGAGTTGGACAAAAATCCACAAGCAAAAGGTTTTTTGTTTGATGGATTCCCTCGCACAGTGCCGCAAGCAGAAGCACTTGATACCTTTGCAAATGAAAACAATACGGCCATCCATGCAGTAGTTGCCCTGGATGTAACGGAAGAAGAAGTAAGGACACGGATAGCAAAAAGAAAAAATATTGAAAACCGTCCCGATGATGAGGAAGATAAATTGAATAAAAGAATTGAAGAGTACTTCAATAAAACTATTCATGTATTGCCGTATTATGAAAAGCAAAACCGTTTAACAACGGTGCAGGGCATCGGGAACGTAGATGAAATATTTCAAAGCATCTGCAACGTCATCGCCACAAAATAATTTAAGTATACCTTATTGATAGTGTTATGTCTTCACCGAATTTTATTGACTATGTAAAGTTCAATTCACGCTCAGGCAGTGGAGGTGCAGGCTATTCGCATTTCAATCGAGAAAAACACAACCCCCATGGTGGCCCCGATGGTGGTGATGGTGGCCGAGGTGGAAGCATCATCTTAAAAGGAAATGCACAGCTATGGACATTACTCCATTTGAAATACCGAAAACATATTACGGCCAGCAATGGAGAGCGGGGTGAAGAACAAAATTGCACGGGCGCTTCTGGTGAGGATGAAATCATAGAAGTGCCTTTAGGCACACTTGCGCGCCGTGCAGAGACCGGTGAACTCATGGGTGAAATTACCTCCGACGGTGAAGAGTTTGTTCTTTCACCGGGAGGCCGCGGCGGAAAAGGAAATACTTTCTTTGCCACAGCAACCAACCGTGCACCTCAACATGCACAGCCAGGCGAACCCGGAATGGATGAATGGATCGTGCTGGAATTAAAAGTGTTGGCAGACGTGGGCCTTGTGGGATTTCCAAATGCAGGAAAATCCACTTTGCTCTCGGTGATCTCAGCTGCGAAACCAAAAATTGGCGATTATCCCTTCACTACATTAACACCAAACTTAGGCGTAGTGGCCTACCGCGATGGCCGGTCATTTGTTATGGCTGATATTCCCGGCATCATTGAAGGTGCCGCAGAAGGGAAAGGCCTGGGCATTCGATTCTTAAAACATATCGAACGAAATTCATTGTTGTTATTTCTTGTACCGGCAGATTCAAAAGACATCGGTCAGGAGTTTTTGATTTTGTTGAAAGAGCTGGAGAAATACAATCCCGAATTGCTGGACAAGCAACGCATTCTCGCCATCTCAAAATCGGATATGTTGGATGATGAATTAAAAGCTAGTATCACCGCAGAATTACCAGAGAATGTACCATGTGTATTCATTTCATCGTTGGCCAATCAAGGGCTCATGGCATTGAAAGATATGATTTGGAAAAACCTGCATGACACTTAAAAAGTGGATTCTTGATAAATTTCGACTTCATGATGCCATATTGACACAACAACCCGATTGGCAATATTATTGACAACTTGCGATTCAATTATTTTATGACCCTTTACCTATGCGTATGGAAAATTCAGACAATAGCGAAGAAATGGAAAAAGACGATATGATTGTGGATAACAACGAGAACGGAAATGAGATGGAAACAGAGACATCCGCCACAGCTCAGGAAGGAACAGATGACGCCACTGAAGTAGATGAGTTAAAAAAGGCTCAGGGTGAAGTGGCAGAATCAAAGGATAAATATTTGAGACTGTATTCTGAATTTGAAAATTTCAGAAGAAGGACTTCCAAAGAAAAACTGGAGATGATACAATCGGCCAATGAGCAATTACTAAAAGCATTACTTCCTGTTGCCGATGATTTTGAAAGAGCTGAGAACGCCATCAGCGACACAGAGAACAAAGACATTGAAGGATTTTTGTTGATCCGAAATAAATTCAAAAAAATACTTGACCAATACGGCGTAAAGACCATGGAGATTAGCATGGGCGATGCGTTCAATGCCGACACACAGGAAGCCATTACGCAAATCCCTGCGCCCGAAGAAAAATTAAAAGGAAAAATTATAGATGTTGTCGAAAAAGGATATCTCTTAAATGAAAAGGTGATTCGATACGCCAAAGTGGTTTTAGGAAATTAAAAAACTGAAGATGTCTACCAAGCGAGATTATTACGAAATATTAGGGATAAGTAAAACGGCCACACCGGAAGAAATTAAAAAAGCATATCGCAAGGTGGCCATCCAATTCCACCCTGATAAAAACCCGGACAACAAAGAGGCAGAGGAGAAATTCAAAGAAGCTGCAGAAGCATACGAAATATTAAGCAACCCAGACAAGCGCGCACAATACGACCGGTTCGGTCATTCACGCCCCGGAGGCGGTGGCTTCAGTGGCAGTGGCAACATGAATATGGATGACATATTCAGCCAGTTCGGTGACATCTTTGGGGGTGGTGGTAGTGGCGGAAGCCCGTTTGATAGTTTCTTCGGAGGTGGTGGATCCGCAGGAGGAAGAAGAGGAAGAAAAGGATCAAACCTTCGCATAAAACTCAAACTCTCACTCGAGGAAATTGCCAACGGCGTTGAGAAAAAAATAAAAGTAAACAGACTTGTTCGTGCTGAAGGTGTAACGTTTAAAACCTGCGCGACCTGCCAGGGTACAGGTCAACTGAAACGCGTTGTTAATACCATGTTGGGGCAAATGGTTTCGGCCACCACATGTTCAACATGCGATGGCTCCGGTCAGGTAATTAACCATCGTCCGGCGGGTGTCGATAATTCAGGACTCGTTTCAAAAGAAGAAATTATTTCAGTAAAAATACCTGCGGGTGTTGGGGGCGGCATGCAGCTTTCTATGTCTGGCAGAGGAAATGAGGCGCCTGGTGGCGGTGCGGCAGGCGATCTCCTTATTCTTATCGAAGAACAAGAGGATCCACATCTTAAACGTGATGGCAACAATCTTATCTACGATCTACACATCAGCTTTATCGATGCGGCATTAGGCACCTCTGTTGAAGTTCCTTCCGTTGGCGGAAAAGTCAAAATAAAAATTGATGCCGGAACACAGAGCGGAAAAGTTTTGCGCTTGCGCGGAAAAGGGTTGAAGGATGTGAATGGATATGAAACCGGAGACCAACTAGTTTATATAAATATATGGACACCTAAGCGCCTTTCCGCAGAAGAGAAAGCCAAGTTGGAGGACCTTCGCCATTCGGCCAATTTTGTCCCACAACCTGATGCCAATGAAAAGGGATTCTTTGAGCGCATGAAAGAGTTTTTTTAATTGATCATTAACTTAATTTGGGTGTGATCCTTTTTCTTCAATTTCTCTTAAAACCTTACAAGGCGTAACCTAATGAAAATCAGCCCGTAGTAGACAACATGCGGATAAGCCTTTTGTTAACGTTTACCAGTGTAATGGGATGTTCTGTAGCGAATGGTCAGGTAAAACGACAATTTAGCGTAGAGAACACCCCTTCATGTGAGTCTATAAAACTCAGCGTCAAAGCCAACAGTGGTAACTGCTATGTGAAGCCCAGCCAGAATCCGGATATTTTAAATGTATTCAGCAATCAGGATACAGAATCTTTCTCACACAACTTCACGAAGGAAATAGTCGGCAAAACCTGCGTTGTAAATCTTTCTTTGGAAGAGGCCGGTTCGGGAGGATTGGGACAAACCATTTCAACTCGCTTTTTCGGCTCATCAGATCAGTCTGCATCGTCATCAAAATATTGGAAAATGTATTTGACGGATGCCAAGCCCTATCAGCTGGAACTATCCTACGGCGTAGGCAATGCCCATGTAGACCTCTCAGGTCTCTCTGTTAAAAATCTAAAAATAAATACCGGAAGTGCTGATGTTTCTATCGGCTATAGTTCGCTCGAGAACAAAGTGGATATGGATACTTTCTCGGTAAAGGTGGACTTAGGCTCAGTAAAAGTCAGGAACATTAACCTGGCGCGTTCGCATTTTGTAAAAGCAGATGTAGGCTTCGGCAATATGATGCTTGACTTCAGTGGTGTTCCCATTGGTGGAAATAAAATAAAAGGAAGTGTTGGTGCTGGAAACCTTGTTATCATCCTTCCTGATAAAGATGTGCCTGTATTGGTGAAAATTCATGACTCCTGGCTTTGCAGCGTAAAAATGACAGACGAGTTTACCAAATCGAGTGACAATACATTTTCAAATGCCGCCTACGCAAAAAATCCTAAAAATTCCGTTGTGTTCGATCTTGATGTTTCGATGGGTAGCATTGTGTTCAAAGACAAGGTCGAATAACATTTCGCCCTCTTCACTGCATTTTAATTAACGTTTTTTGTAATTACCGTCTATCTTACAAGACCAACAGGTATTAAATTCCTTGTAAATGGATGCATTAAATGTGGAGGGTGTCACAAAGCACTACTCCAACCACGTGGCATTGGACAATGTCACCTTTTCAATTCCTGAAAAAAGCATATTTGGATTGCTCGGCCCTAATGGTGCCGGCAAAACAACGCTTATCCGTATCATCAACCAAATCATCAATGCGGATGCAGGAAAGATTACACTTTTCGGGAAGCCCCTTCAGCAAGATCATGTAGGCATAATCGGATACTTGCCAGAAGAGCGGGGACTTTACAAGAAAATGAAGGTAGGCGAACAACTGCTCTACTTCGCCCAGCTAAAGGGCATGAGCCGAAAGGACGCGCTGGTGAGGATAAAACATTGGATGAAAAAATTTGAAGTGACCGAATGGTGGAATAAAAAAGTAGAAGACCTCAGCAAGGGCATGGCCCAAAAAATACAGTTTATCAGTACGGTGATGCATGAGCCCAAACTCATCATCCTGGATGAACCCTTCTCGGGGTTTGATCCGGTAAACGCGCAAATCATCACCAAAGAAATATTTGAACTGCGTGAAAATGGATCAACTATTATCTTTTCAACGCATCGAATGGAGACAGTAGAAGAATTATGTGACGACATTGCCCTCATCAATAAAGCACAGAAAATTCTGGAGGGACCAAAAAAACAAATTAAAGAACGCTATCGCTCCAATAAGTTTATCATTGAACACACAGGTGTTTTTTCATCGACAGCTATTAATTTTGAAATCCTCGAACAAAAACAACTAGAAGAAAACCGCTACACATCTTTGCTTCAATCAACAGCAGACACAAAATCAAATGACCTGCTCCGTCAGCTCATTAACGTTACGGAAGTAAATAGTTTTAATGAAAAAATTCCAACGATAAGTGAAATCTTCATCTCATTGGTGAAAGGAGGTTCGTATGAATAAAATACTTTTAGTAGCGCTTCGCGAATTCAAAAGCAGGGTTCAAAAAAAATCATTTCTGATCGCCACCATTTTGATACCCCTGATATTTCCAGGCCTCATGGCGGGTTTAATTTATGTGTCCATTCAACAGGAAAAGAATGCTACCAAAGAAGTGATTCATTACATTGATGAAAGCAATCTTTTTAAACCCGACACATCAAAGTTTATTTTCAAAGAATTTCATGGCAGTGTTGAAGATGCCAAAAAAGCATTTACAGTTGATGGGAGTTACGGTTTTCTCCACATTCCCAAGCTAGATATTTTTAATCCTAATGGTATTACACTTTATTCAAAATCAACACCAAGCCCAACCGACAAGGGATACTTGGTTTCTATGATAGAGAATCAGATCAAAGATCAGAAAATGCAATCGCTGAACATTGACCAAAAAGTATTGGATCAAATGAAAACGAATGTGTCTATTGAAACCATAAAAATATCTGATAGTGGCTCGGAGGAAAGTTCGGATACCAGCGTGCTCTTTGCCGTGGGGATGGGCTGTGGTATACTCATGTACATGTTCATTTTTATTTATGGCGCACAAATTATGCAAGGTGTTATAGAAGAGAAGACGAGCAAAGTAGTAGAAGTAATTATCTCCTCCGTAAGACCTTTTCAATTGATGATGGGAAAAATAATAGGACTGGCATCGGTGGGTCTTCTTCAATTTCTTATCTGGATTATTTTGATTTCTACCTTAACCACTGTTGTGCTTGCTTACTTTGGACTCAACATGCCACAGCAACAAATGATGGAGCAGATGAGCCAGCAAATCAATGATCCTGCAATTCAAAATCAAGGTGCCATAGAGGCTCTAAAGGCAATAAGCCAGATCCCCTTTGCGTATATGATTTTCAATTTTCTTTTTTACTTTTTGGGAGGCTACCTTATTTACGGGGCGCTTTTTGCCTCAGTGGGTTCTGCTGTAGACAGTCCTGCAGAAGCACAACAATTCATGTTCCCTGTTACCATACCACTATTGATTTCCTATTTAGGCTTGTTCACTTTTATACTACAAGATCCGCACGGCACAGTGAGCGTTTGGCTATCTATTATTCCGTTTACATCACCCATAGCTATGATGGGCCGCATTGCCTTCGATCCTCCCTTATGGCAATTGATTTTGTCTATGGTGTTGTTAGTAGCTGGGTTCATTCTTACTACCTGGGTTGCTGCACGCATTTATCGAGTAGGCATATTGATGCACGGTGCTAAAGTAAATTACAAAGTATTGGCCAAGTGGTTTATGATGAAAAACTGAGTTTACCAAAATTGAATCCGATCAGGGAGTAAACTGCATGAAGTGATCTTTTTTTTAATTACTTTCATGCCTCATGGCATCACCTTCTAATAGTCCAGGTACAGAATTTTATCGCAACAACCCTATACTGAAATGGGTTGTGCTGGGCATTTCATTTTTTATTAGTGTCGCTTCCATCTATTATACCAACATTCTTGTTGAGCAATTGAAAGATCGGGAGAAACAACAAGTTCGGTTATTTGCACGTGCTCTTGAATACACCCTGAACGAAGACCTCAACAACAACATCTTATTTGTATCGGAAGAAATCATAAATAAAAACAATTCTATCCCCACCATTTGGGTGGATGAAAATAACAAAGTAATAGAGTTCAGAAACATTGACATTGATTCGGGGAGGTTGGCAAAACCGGGGCGCGTGCAACTCGAAACCCAATTGAAAGAAATGGCCGCCACCTATGACCCTATCATTGTGCCTTTAAAAGATCCGAACACAGAAAAAATATTCACTACCCAAAAGATCTATTACAAAAATTCTTTTCTGCTCACTCAACTCATTGCCTATCCCTATATCCAATTATCCGTTATTGCCGTGTTTGGTTTTATTAGTTACCTGGCCTTCAATTATTCAAAGTCTGCCGAGCAAAACAGAGTATGGGTAGGGCTTGCCAAAGAGACCGCGCATCAGTTGGGTACTCCTTTATCATCACTAATGGCCTGGATAGAAGTGCTGCGTGATGATGAAGAATTAAAAAAGCGTGGCGTTGTAGATGAATTGGAGAAAGATGTAAAGAAGTTAGCGATCGTCACAGAACGTTTCTCCAGCATTGGTTCTGCACCTACATTAAGAATAGAAAATGTTGTGGCACTCATTCACAACGTAGTTAATTATTTAAGACCCCGAGTTTCCAACAAAGTCAACATTGAAGTGTATGCTTTGTCAGATAGCATCAATGCCATGGTGCACGTTCCTCTGTTTGAATGGGTAATTGAAAACCTGTGTAAAAATGCCGTTGACGCTATGGGCAACACCGGCACCATTGCTATTAAAATATTAAGGGGCAATGAAGGGAAAGTTTTTATCGACATCTCCGATCCCGGAAAAGGCATTCCAAGATCTAAACTTAACATGGTTTTTAAGGCGGGCTTCACTACCAAAAAGCGCGGTTGGGGTCTTGGGCTGGCCTTGGCCAAGCGGATAATCGATACCTACCATGCGGGGAAAATTTTTGTTAAATCTTCGGAAGAAAATATTGGGACCACCTTCCGGATCGCGTTGAATGCAGCGTGATCAAATCCACCTTTTACCATTATAATTTCCATCAAAAAATCATCGTAGGGCTGGTTGGCTTTACCGGATATTAACATTACTTTTGCGGTCGATTTTTGACCTTAAATTTTCAGAAAACAACTATACGATGGCAAATATTGGCAAGATAACCCAGGTAATCGGTCCCGTGGTGGACGTAGCATTTGATGAACCGGGTTCCAAAATCCCTAACATTCTTGATTCCTTAATAGTCACCAAAGATGATGGCACCAAAGTAGTATTGGAGTGCCAGCAACATCTTGGCGAGGAGCGCATCAGAACCATCTCTATGGAGGGAACTGAAGGCCTCAGAAGAGGAATGAAAGTGACCGACACCGGGTCTCCAATTAAAATGCCAGTCGGTGATGACATTAAGGGACGCCTTTTCAATGTGATAGGCGAAGCCATTGACGGTATTAAGCAACCAAAAGGAACTGTGTCCCTTCCCATTCATAGAAGTGCACCCTTGTTTGAAGATCTGTCTACCGCGACAGAAGTTCTTTTCACAGGTATTAAAGTAATTGACCTTATCGAGCCTTATGCAAAAGGTGGTAAGATTGGACTTTTCGGTGGTGCCGGTGTTGGCAAAACGGTATTGATTCAGGAGTTAATCAACAACATTGCGAAAGCCTATTCTGGTATTTCAGTATTTGCCGGTGTTGGGGAACGTACACGTGAAGGAAACGACCTTCTTCGTGAGATGATCGAGGCGGGTATCGTAAACTACGGTGACGAGTTCTTGAAATCATTGCATGCGGGAGGATGGGATCTTTCTAAAGTGGACGAGAAAAAATTAGAAGAATCAAAAGCAACATTTGTTTTCGGACAAATGAACGAACCTCCTGGAGCCCGTGCACGTGTGGCACTTTCCGGACTTACCCTTGCTGAATATTTCCGCGATGGTGATGGACAAGGAAAAGGCCGTGATATCCTTTTCTTTATTGATAATATATTCCGGTTCACACAAGCAGGTTCTGAGGTGTCAGCCTTGTTAGGCCGTATGCCTTCCGCGGTTGGATACCAGCCTACATTGGCAACAGAAATGGGTGCTATGCAAGAACGTATTACCTCTACCAAGAATGGTTCGATCACATCGGTGCAAGCGGTATACGTACCTGCCGATGACTTGACGGATCCGGCTCCCGCCACAACCTTCGCCCACTTGGATGCAACAACCGTTTTGAGTCGCAAAATTTCTGAGCTTGGAATCTATCCTGCGGTGGATCCTTTGGATTCAACGTCGCGCATCCTTAGCCCAGACATCGTAGGCGCTGAGCATTACGATTGTGCACAACGTGTGAAGAGGATTCTTCAACGCTACAAAGAATTGCAAGACATCATTGCCATCTTGGGTATGGACGAATTGTCTGATGAAGATAAGCAAGTGGTTCACCGAGCACGCCGCGTTCAACGTTTCTTGTCGCAACCTTTCCACGTTGCCGAAGCGTTTACAGGATTGAAAGGTGTATTGGTTGATATTAAAGACACTATTAAAGGCTTCAATATGATCATGGATGGTGAGATGGATCACTTGCCTGAAATGGCCTTCAACCTGGTAGGTGGCATTGAGCAAGCCATTGAAAAAGGTGAGAAGATGATGGCTGAAGCCAAAGGATAATTTAGTTTACTTCACAACAGAAGAAATGCATTTAGAAATATTAACACCTGAAAAAAAAGTATTTGAAGGAGATGTGGTGATCGCTACTTTCCCAGGTGCCGATGGATCATTCCAGGTGATGGATCATCATGCGCCATTGATCAGTTTGTTAAAGGAAGGTCTTGTAGAATATCGCAGCAAAGAAGCTACAAAAAGCCTTACCATAACCGGAGGCGTTGTTGAAGTACTCAACAATAAAACTGTTCTGCTTGCTGATGGCATTGTCAGCGAGTGATCCATACATTACTTTATAGAAAAGCAAAAAACCCGGCATAACCGGGTTTTTTTGTTTTAGCTTAAATCGAATTTTTTAAACCTATTGGCGTGTAAGCCACATTACAAAAAACACTACGCCTACAATCAGTGCGATTGCTCCAAGCACATAAAAGACGTCACCACCAATTAACAATCCTACTATGCCGACCGCACCAAAGATGGCCGCAAAACGCAAGTCTTTATCCATGCCTTGTGCCGCTTCTGCTACCGTTACTTTATCACCTGATTTTTTAGCAGTGATATACGTGCTCATTAATTTCCTCGCATCTTTTCTAAATTCCTTTTTTTCAGCCTTGGTCATTTCCTTATATGACTTTGGTGCTTCTACCGGTTTTGATTCATGCACAAACACTTTCGTTTCATTAGCACTTGCCACAAGTGTTTCTTCATTCAGCTTAAGGGGTTCTTCATATACCGTTATTTCATCCCTTGACTCGAGCTGAGATACTACCTTTCGGTCCGCTTCCTTTTTTCGTTTTCCCGCATTGTAGTCATGATGATCGAAGTAATACGAATACTTAGGTGCAGCGCATGAGGCCAGTAAGGTGATAGCTAATATTAAATAGAGTGATTTTTTCATATCCATAAATTTTAGTGCTTTTTAAAGATAGAGATTATGCGTTTAAAAAAACGCTTTTCAAAGTTCCAAAAAAACCTGAACTGCCCAAATACAAAACCATACATCAAAAGCAAAATATTATAAAAAGGAAGGATGAGCAAATAATAAACGATTGTAGTAACCGTGCTCGTGTTATCGCTTCCTGTAATTAATTCGAGTATAGGTCTCTTCAGGAACAATACCGTGAAGCCCGTGCAAGCAAAAACAATAAGAACAACAACGACTTGCCATGTATTGCCAAGGTTCCATTTTTCTTTAAGCCGTAAGATCCAGGAAGTCTTATTCATTTTTTTGTAGACTCGATAAATTTCCGGAAATCTTTCCAAAGACCATAATCCCGAAAGGGGGCAGTTACATTTAGCATTTCCTTTTTTACAGGATGAATAAACGATAGCTCACCCGCATGAAGATAAATACTACTATCGGAATTGGCGACTGCATCACCATACTTTACATCCCCTTTGATCACGCATCCGATCGTTGCCAGCTGCACCCGAATTTGATGAGGCCTGCCGGTTATGGGTTCTACTTTTAATAACCAGTTGTTTCCGTGTCTGCCAACAGTTGAATAACTTAACTCCGATCGCAGCGCATTGTTTGTTTCGCGCGAATACGCAGTGGTCTTATTTTTTTTTTCATCCTTCAGTAGCCAATGAATTAAAGTTGCTGATTCCTGCGATGGCTTATTTGAAACGATAGCATAATATATCTTATGAGTCTCTTTCTCTCGGAATAATTTATTCATTCGCTCCAACGCTTTGGAGGTTCGCGCCAATACAACTATACCACTCACGGGACGATCCAGGCGATGTACAACACCCAAAAAAACCGCACCTGGTTTGTTGTATTTATTTTTAATGTAAGTCTTACACAACTCAGCAAGTGGCTCATCACCTGTTGCGTCACCTTGCGCCAAAATGCCCGGCGACTTGTCAACAATCAGCAAATGATTGTCTTCATATAAAACAGAAAATGGCTCACCCATTGGCATACCTCAAGAAGATAAAAGTTGTTGAGAAATCTGAATTGAAGATCATGAATATTCCGCAACACTCAGTTGAAAAATTATTCATTCCATGTCTTTACATATGCTCCTCTTATAATCTCCCTCTTAAGAAAGAATTACACAAATTGCTTAAGCAAGCAACTTTCACTATCGATTTTTAAAATTCAGATGTAAAATGAAATTCGATATCAGGAAAATTATCTTGCACCATCTGAAGCCATCCACGCGACTCCGCCATGAACACCAATTTATTGTCTTTGTCGCGTGCAATGTGCCGTTGTTTTGAGTCTATAAACTCAGCAAGCTTTTGCGGATCTTTTGCGCTGATCCAGCACGCTTTATAAATATTCTGTTGTGAAAACTCTACAGTTGCACTGTATTCATTCTTCAGTCGGAACTGAATCACCTCAAACTGCAAGGCGCCAACGGTACCAATCACTTTTTTATTTCCTAGTTCGTAAGAAAATAATTGAGCAACGCCTTCTTCCATCAATTGGGTCAAACCTTTCTCCAACTGTTTGGTCTTCATCGCATCGCGGTTCAACACTTCTTTAAAAATTTCGGGTGAAAAACTGGGGATGCCTGTATAGGTTAATTTTTCTCCCTCCGTTAGTGTGTCACCAATTTTTAAATTACCTGTATCATAAATTCCCACAATATCACCTGGCCACGCTTCATCAACAGTCTCGCGATCTTGCGCCATGAAAGCTGTTGCATTGGAAAATCGAAAACTTCTATCCTGCCTCACATTAAAATAATTACTGCCACGCTCAAATCTTCCTGAGCAAATGCGAATGAATGCAATGCGGTTACGATGCTTGGGATCCATGTTCGCATGAATTTTAAAAACAAATCCCGTGAACTTCGGCTCTATGGGATCTACTGGTCGCACATCTGTTTCGCGTGGCATGGGATCTGGTGCTATGCGAATAAACGTATCCAGCAATTCCTTTACACCAAAGTTGTTCACTGCGCTGCCAAAAAAAACGGGAGCAACTTCACCTTTTAGATAATCATTCACATCAAATTCAGAGTACACTCCTTCGATAAGTTCAACATCGGCCCGAAGTTGCTTCGCATTATTCTCTCCGACAATTTCATCCAACTGGGGACTATTAATATCTGATATTTCAATCCCTTCTTCCACTTTCAGCTTACTAGGAGTGAAGAGATTAATGCTTTTCTCATAAAGGCTATACACACCTTTAAATGTTTTGCCCATGCTAATCGGCCAGCTAAGCGGACGAACTTTTATGTTTAATTTTTCTTCAATTTCGTCAAGCAATTCAAATGGATCTTGGCCTTCGCGATCAAGTTTATTGATAAAGCAGATAACCGGAGTCTTGCGCATACGGCACACCTCCATCAGTTTTTCTGTTTGTATCTCTACGCCTTTCACACAATCGATAACCATGATCACACTATCAACGGCAGTTAATGTACGGTAAGTATCTTCTGCAAAATCCTGGTGACCCGGTGTATCAAGAAGATTTATTTTTATATCATTATAGTTGAATCCCATTACGGATGTGGCCACAGAAATACCGCGTTGCTTTTCGATCTCCATCCAGTCCGAACGGGCGTGATCTTTAATCTTACTCGACTTGACAGCACCTGCCTTTTGGATGGCTCCACCGAATAGAAGTAGCTTTTCTGTTAGGGTAGTCTTCCCCGCATCAGGGTGACTGATAATGCCAAAGGTTCTGCGTTTGCTTATTTCTTGTTCCAGATTCATGGCCTATATTTTCTGAGCCGCAAAGGTAGCTTAATTGACAAATTAGTCAACGTTCGAAGGATTTCCACTTCTTCACTTCATGAGATAAAATCTGGTTTAATTGAATAAAATAGTTGTAATTCGAAACTGAACTAACCAATCTATGGATACCCATTTACCTGCTGGTAGCGCGATGCAGAGCCATCATTCCGAATTACCATTCCTTGATGTGAGTCGTATTAAACCTAAAAAAGTAAAAAAATTTTTGCGGGACAATGGCCTTAGCGGACCGGACGACTTTATAGATTTTCATTCTGTCTGTTTTGATCCGTCAAATTCTTCCGAATACTCCTATCACACGAGAACCTACACCTTTAATAGAAACATCGATGAGATGTGGGAGGTGTATAAAACAATTCACCCCAATGAATCAAATGGCAAGATGATTTCATTTGCTCTGGGCTATTGTAAAAATAGTAAGCAGGTTATTTATCAGGAAGATCACTATCCGGGAGTTGAGGTTGGGCAAATTATGATTCTCAATCTCAATATTTTCAATCTTTCAAGTATTGTTGTAGCTCACGAAGTGAAAGAAGTAAACGAAGATGCTAAATGCATCCGGCTAAGCTATATGAAACAAGGCAAGGCAAGGGGATCGCAATGGTTTCGTTTGACTCGCCTATCTGATACCGAAACAGAAGTGAAACATGAGACCTACTACAAAAGCAATTCATTCATCCGTGATAAATTTTTCTATCCCCTTGTACACGGAATGATCATATCAGAATTTCATCACAGTATTTATAAAAAGGCCGGTCGAGCCATATAACTGTGTTTGGCGCTAACCTTACAGAATCATTTTGTGGCTTTGTAAAAAGAACGTTCATCTTTTCAAATTGGCCTTTACAGTCTAGTGATTATAAAAATTATTTGAATTAAGCGGGAGCAAGAGGACGGGAAGAACTCACTCACTATATTCACATGACGCATGAATGCTACGCTATGAACATTTCCGAATAAGTTACAAAAAAAAAGCCCGACATGTTTCCATGCGGGCTATTTGATAAAGAAAGGCAACGACTTACTCTCCCAGGTTTTATCCAAGTACCATCAGCGCAGGCGGGCTTAACTTCTCTGTTCGGAATGGGAAGAGGTGATCCCCGCCGCTATAGTCACCTTAAGGTCTTTGTGGTTTGTGC
>JBBRKB010000048.1:0-14292 GCA_038218385.1 Cytophagales bacterium
TCCAACCAAAAAGAAAGCCATCAAACAAGATGATGTTGTCATCGGCTCACGCAACAACGAACCTACACAATCCATCACCATACGAAAAGGAAAAGTTACCTTCTTCAACACAGCACGGGGATACGGATTTATTAAGGACCTTGATACCAACGAAAGTATTTTCGTAGGCAGTAATGGTTTATTAGATCCTATCAAAGAAAATAACCTGGTATCTTTTGAAACTGAAAAAGGATTCAAAGGACTGAATGCGGTTAAGGTTAAGTTGATCCGATAGTTCTCCATTCAAAAATTTCATTTGCATCAGAGTCACTCATCGAAAGAGGACTCTGATGATTTCGAAAAACTGTACAGGCTGGTCTCCAATACCAACCATTCCTTCAATTTTTCATATCCATCCCTGAACTAAGCATTCTCCATTCAGTTGAAATCATCATATCATTAAATTGATGGCTTAAAAAAACCATCTTGAATATCACCGAGGGCAATTGGTTTTTCTGAAAGCAAAATAAATTTGTCGCCCTCTAAGGTTTACCCTTAATCTATCAGTGAAGAACGGTACACAATGTCAAACCTTTTGTGTTTGAATTTTTTGTGAGCAAGCTCATGCTATGAAGTAGTTTTTCCGCTGATCATGCCTTCCTGATTAATTTGTGGTTATTTTGTTATTTTACGTCCTCAATCTAATTTCACATGCAAAAACAAAAGCGTAGAAAATTCATAGCAAGCCTGGCCGCCCTTGGAGTCGCTGTCTCAGCGTTTGCATTACCCACGAAGAAAATGAAAAAGAAAACATTATCACACCACGTATTTTTCTGGCTTAAGAACCCGGATTCAAAAGAAGATCTTGCCAAATTAATTGCCGGTCTCAATACCTTAAGAAAAATAGAAACCATTCGCGACTTACAGATTGGTGTGCCGGCAAGCACCGAGAAACGCGATGTGGTAGACAACAGTTTTAGTGTATCCGAACTTATGTTCTTCGATGATGTGGAAGGACAAAACGTTTACCAGGAACATCCCATTCACAAAAAATTTGTTGATGAATGTTCATCCCTGTGGGGAAAAGTTATCGTTTACGATTCCACGGAAGTGTAGGCTTTCCCTACATAATTTTTTTCAGCGCGGCATACGATTGCACGTAGTTCAAAATGATAGCGTAATCTTTCAACACATCCATACCAATGGAAGCATGATTGTGCCAGGGTGAGTGAATGATACCCGTTTGCAGATCGGTGAGTTCAAGGGTACGAAGGTTAAGGTTTTTAACCATCGTCTGCATGCCGTTAATGTTTCCATTGAGACCTCTGCCAATGGTATTCGTACTTGTGCTTAATGCACTATCACTCGATTTGATCAGCAGCCCAAGGGTTGATCCTGTATCAATGAGCAGGTCGCGTTCTATCACCTGGTCATTCAGTGTGATGATGGAATTGATGATGGGTTTTGAATCGGTAACGATAATGGGAATGGTAGTGTATCCTGCGTGAAGGTTTACATTCGATGCCGGCCTAAACGTGATGCGTTTCTGCGATGGCACAAATTCAATTTCAAACCGGGTAAAAATATCATACCCGATAATGCCGTCAATTTTCATATAACTTTTAAATATGGAACGATCAGGCACAACAACAATTGGAATTCTATTTCCAATGATTTCCCCCATAGAAACAACATTATCCAGGGAGAGTCCGCCACGAATACTTTTGCCCGATCCCATTCCAGAAAATTCAACCACCCGATTGGGCGCTTGCACAAAAAGTTTATCAAAACGTTTTCCAAACAACACCAGGTTGCGGCACCCCGTGTCGAGAATGAGGTTGAGCGTGATGGAATCATTTACGATTACCGGAAGGATAATAAGATTATTGACCGAACGATAAGTGAATGAGAATTCATGAAGGGAGTCGGGCAAATAAAAACCAGACCGCTCAGTGGCCAGCGATACATGAGCACATGACACTCCAAAAAAGACGACAAAACATTTTAAGAACGACTTCATACCCTGCACGCTTTAGATCATGTAAGCTAAAGGGGTGCTGGTGGGCATAACAGCCCCATTATGCTGGATTTTTTACAACCAGCAAATGCTATAAATAATTAAAATTTGAAAGGGTTACACCTAATGTCGGTATATGAATCGGTAAATACGGAAACATTCCATACCCCAAGAAAAAGGGATACAGTTACGTTATTCTATTTTCTTCACACCTCTTTGTTGGGCAAGCTTCACCGCTTCGTATGCATTGACAACTCCGCCTGTAATGGAAAGTTGACTCAAACTCACCTCATCTCTTGAGTCGGGCTTCAATACTTTCAAACCATCAAACTTTCGTGTAGAGGTGAGGATGATATCCTTTACTTCCAGCGCCGTGAGATCAGGGAAATACGACATCAGCATAGCGGCAACACCTGCCGTTACCGGGCTTGCCATACTGGTTCCATTTTCATCTTCATATTTATCGTGCGGCTTGGTGGAGTATATCTTTACACCAGGGGCAAACAAGTCAACGGTTTTTTTTCCGTAGTTGGAAAAATAGCCGACTAAATCTTTTCCTGCACCCCATGAAGATGCACCTACTTCAATCCAGTTTTTTGCTTCTTTCCCATCAGCATAGAAGCGCGATGGGAAATTAGTTTCCACATCAATGTTATCCTTGTCATTGCCCGCGGCGTGAATAAGTAATACACCTTTTGATTCTGCATAACGCACAGCCTTGTCAACGGCTTCCTTTTGCGGCGAGTAGTCTTTGCCAAAACTCATGTTGATGATCTGGGCTCCATTGTCAACGGCATAGATGATGGCGTTGGCAATATCCTTATCGCGCTCATCTCCATTCGGCACTGCACGCACCACCATGATGCGCACATTGTCGGCAATGCCTTTTATACCGAGGTCATTTTTACGATTGGCGCCAATAATGCCAGCCACATGTGTGCCATGCGAGGGGTCAGGGCCAATGACATCGGTATTGCCATAGCGCTTCTCACTCAGGTCATTGTAGTTGTCACCGATTATTTCCCTTGAGTTGAAGGCCTCATTATACCCATAGTCAAGCGCGATTTTATAATGGTCACACACCGTTCCATTATGCTCTATAATGTAGTTGAGCTCATCGGTTATTTCAGCCAGCGACTGTTCCTTGTCACTATTTTCATAAATGACACCTATAATGTATTTGGCGAATTGTATTTTTTTATCGGAAGAAGTAATGGTGTCAAGAGTGACCCTTGTAATGGTATCAATTTCATAGGCTGACGTTATGATGTCAATGGATTTCAGCAGGTTTTCATTGAACGATTTGTAGATAGTAAGTTGTTGATCACACTCTTTAAAATCCTTTTCACTTTTGGCTTTGTAGCTGGTGTACCGCTCTTCTATTTTCTTCCAATAGGCATACTCCACTTTATTTTTCTTGCCTATCTTTTTTGCATTTGGCTGATCATATTTCGCCTTTAGTCTTATATACTCACGCGTCAGCTCATAGGTATCGTTATCTACATTACCGTTTGCACCGCCAATAAAATTCCATCCGTGCACATCGTCAACGTATCCGTTATTATCATCATCAACACCGTTGCCCTCAATTTCTTTGGGGTTGATCCATATTACATCTTTAAGATCTTCATGCTCAACATCAATACCGGAATCGATTACCGCTACCAAAACAGTACGTGATGGTTTTCCCTTTAATAAGGTAGCATATGCTTTTTCGGCACTTACGCCCTGCACATGATCTGCGGCCGGATCACGCATAAACCAGTCCTGGGGGACTTCCGTAGTATCCTGAGCCTGAAAAGAAAAACCATATGTGGGGAGTAAGCAAAGGATTGCGATTACTACTATTCGATCTACACGGGTCATTTTATTCCTTTTAAAAATTTCGCTAATATAAAATATCCCTTTAAAACTTGGGAGGGGAATTACACGAAGGGAAAATAAGAAAACATAGCTTAAGAAGATTAAACCTTACGCCTGTGACAGAGCCCGTATGAGCCCAAAAAACAAACCAAAAGGGATATCGATATTTGTATCATCAATCTAATGAAGTACTATGGAAATTTTCGTGTTTGTGTCCGTTCTGATTTTTTTCTGTATCCTTTTTGGATTAGCTGTTAAGCTTAATAGAGAATAGCAAGCCTGAATCCCGCTCCACTTAGCGGCACCCACCCCAGGAAATACTTCCCACTTTATCAGACAAACATTACTAAGGAGTTAATTTTGCTAGATTTAGGTCTGGCGAAATCGTATGACTAAAACTTTTATTCTCAGGCTTTCCCTATAAAGGTTTTAAAAAAGTAAAACATCAAGGAAAAAAGTGCCGAAGATGGGACTCGAACCCACATGTCTTACGACACACGCCTCTGAAACGTGCGTGTCTACCAATTTCACCACTTCGGCATTCTTGTATTAAAAAAAGTTAATCGTCAATAGAGAATCAACGATTAACTTTTTGATGGGTGCCCAGGACTGGACTCGAACCAGCACACCGGTAAAGGCTCTACCCCCTCAAAGTAGCGTGTCTACCAATTTCACCACCTGGGCAATGCATACAAACGATTATGGTGAGGGGCGACAAAAGTAACAAAAGAGTTTACATTTCTGAAATTTCAAACATTTTTCATAAGTGAAAAACCACCCCACACCGCTACGATACCAAGGACCACACTTGCGGAAATGTAGAGGAGTGAGCTTCCAAAATTCTTTTGCTCCAGAAAGGTCATATTTTCCAAGGCAAAGGCTGAAAAGGTAGTGAAGCCACCGCAGAACCCTACTCCCAAAAGCAAACGGACGGTATCTGAAAATTCCAGTTTGCGCAGAAGCAAGCCATATACAATCCCAAGGATGAAGCATCCAACAATATTCACCGTAAGGGTACCGAACGGAATGATTTTGCTGGCACGTTCGTCAACAAAGCGCGCCAAGGCAAAGCGTGCTGCGCTACCAAAAAAGCCTCCGATACCTACCAGTAATAACTTTTGTATATTCATGATCCAGTGAAGGGATTTGAACCCTTGGCCTACGGTTTACGAAACCGTTGCTCTGCCGCTGAGCTACGCTGGCTATTTTTTGTTGAACAAAGTACGCGACTTCACCTGTTGCAACAAAAAAGGTCTAACACAAATGAATGGGTTTGACAATTTAAAACTATCATTAACATATCAAACTCAAAACTCCAATCCCCACAACAGCTATTAGCTAATAGCTAGAGGCTTTTTAAAATTAGCCACAAAAACATAAATTGAGACCAATTAACCAATATGCTTTCAAAAAAATGTAAATACGCTATTCACGCCTTGGTTTATCTGGCAGAGCGGTTCCAACAAGGACCTGTACATATACAGGAAATTGCCGATAGGCAGAAGATTCCGAAGAAATTTCTGGAGGCTATTCTTCTTGAACTCAGAAATGCCAATATCCTACACAGCAAAAAAGGAAAGGGAGGGGGCTACTATTTGTATAAAGACCCGGATGACGTAAACCTTATTGAGATCATCAGGCTTATGGACGGTGCCATTGCCATGCTTCCGTGTGTATCGTTAAAATATTATGAGCCCTGCGAAGAATGTGTAGATGAGCATTTATGTGGTATCCGCGATGCCTTCATCGGGGTGCGTGATGAAACACTTCGTGTACTTTCAGGGAGCACGCTCGCCCACATTGTTAGAAGCAAGCAAGAAAAAATTAAAAGCGATACTTCTTCAAATGAAAGCTCGACCGACCAGGTTCCAAAGGAATGATAATAGGAATTGGTGATTCAGTGTTGCTAAAAACAATCGATCGGGTTGAGAAGATGGTGGGTCTTAACCTCCCCCTACCCCCTCTCGAGGGGGATAAGTTTTCTAGTAAGATTTACTGGCTGGTCTATCCCTTAATGGATGCATTAATATCCCAAATATAAATTTGGCATCCGCATATAAAAGCATATCACTTTCCCCCGGTGGCGGGTGTAGGGGGTGGAAAAAATTTAATCGTTAGGCCTACCAGCGTCATAGAGTAATCAAATGCAAAAATTGAATAACATATGCCTACTAAAAACAACAATTAACACCTAAATAGGAACTAAGAAATTTCATATTCGTTCTTATCTTAATTATTTATAAATCACAAAACAATCAATTTATGTCATTACGATTAGGAGATGTGGCTCCGGATTTTACAGCAGAAACTACCGAGGGCACAATTAAATTTCATGAATGGCTTGGAAACAGTTGGGGCGTCCTCTTTTCCCACCCAGCCGATTTCACCCCTGTATGTACTACTGAATTGGGCGCTGTTGCCAAACTCCGTTCAGAGTTTGATAAGCGAAACGTAAAAGTAATGGCCCTCAGCGCAGACCCATTGGACTCACACCAGAAATGGATTGGGGACATCAATGAAACACAGGGCACCACAGTAAACTACCCACTTATTGCAGATCCGGAATTTAAGGTTGCCAACATGTACGATATGGTTCACCCTAACGTGGATAAATTCACGGTGCGGTCTGTTTTTATTATTGGACCTGATAAAAAAATTAAACTTACCATTGTCTACCCCGCTTCAACGGGCCGGAATTTCGATGAGATTTTAAGAGTTATCGATAGCCTGCAGCTTACCGCCAATTACAGTGTGGCCACACCAGCCAATTGGAAAAAAGGTGAAGACGTTGTGATTTCTCCTGCCATTAAAGACGAGGACATTGCAGCAAAATTCCCGAAGGGATACACCAAGATCAAACCGTATTTGAGAACAACACCTCAACCTGATCTTTAAGGAAACTGAATAAAAAAAATGCATCTCAGTGGGATGCATTTTTTTTTGTTTGTTAAATTCTATCCAAAACTTTTTTGATAAGTGAATCGATCACCTTGTTGGGATCTTTCGAAAACTTGTTCTTCATCCGGTTGGCTATGATGGCGTTTACACTTAACACTTCATGCCCCAGTAGCCTCGCCATCGCATAGTATGCTGCCGTTTCCATTTCAAAGTTGGCGAGCCAAAAGTCGCTGGTCTTGTTGTGGTAATAATTTAACTCTTCAAGCAGATTCGGATACTTTATATTCAGTCGCACACGTCTTCCTTGCGCTGCATAAAAGCTTGGTGTTGTTACGGTATTTCCAATTTTCATATCCATTGCTATCTGCTCTCGAAGGGAAACGGAACCACGCACAACATAGGGCGCAGATGGAAGTTTTACCTTTTCATTTAGATCAGCGGCAATACCTTTTTCAAATTCAGTCATGGGAAGATTGTAATACGCTATCATGCTGTCAATACCCACGGCATAGTCTGTAACCAAATGAGTGCCCAATGGAATATCTTCCTGAAATGCACCGGAGGTTCCGATGCGGATAATTTTTAATTTCTTCTTTCTGGGTTTTATCTCGCGGGTCTTCAGGTCAATATTTACGAGTGCGTCCAGTTCGGTCATAAACAATTCGATATTGTCAGTGCCAATGCCAGTACTCATTACGGTAATACGTTTACCCTTGTACATGCCCACGTGTGTAATGAACTCACGCTTGTTCATTTCAAACTCAATGTCATCAAAATGTTCGCTTACCCGATACACACGACTGGGATCCCCCACCGTTATAATGTTCTCTGAAATGTTTTTTGGAAGGAGGCTTAAGTGATACACACTGCCATCTTCATTTAAAATTAGATCGGTTTCAGAAATACGGGTCATAAATTTCTATGCCTTTATGGGTTGTGCAGGATTACCAAAAACTGTTTCACCTGCCTTTACAGAACTGATTACAACGGAACCTGCACCTATGCGTGCACCTTTACCGATCACCACACCCGACACAATGGTTACCCCGGATCCGATAAAAACTTCATCTTCAACCATTACGCCTGCACTAATGTTGCATCCCATACCCACCTGCACGAGATCGCCTATAACCGCTTCACTGCCGATTATAGCACCTGCATGAAAAAGGTTATGGTTCCCAATCGTTGTTCCTACTCCTATTAACACACCCATGTTAATTTGATTTCCGTGACCCAACAAAACTGACTCGGGCACCACAGCACTTTTATGGATGCCATTAGCCGGTTGAACTTTGCGGTTTTCGTTCAGCATTTTTACCAAGCCCTTGTGCACTTTAGTGTCGTCAATGGCGATGAAGGCTTCACACTTTTTCCCAATGAGTTTTAAGAAACCATCATCATCCGTGCTCCCAAGGATTACCACATTATCCAATTCCTGATTGTGCAATGTTTTGTTGTCATCCAAAAATCCATAGACGACATTGCCATTGCCTTCAAAAATTTCTTTTGCTGCGCGGCCCAGTGCATTGGCGCCAAAAATCAGTACAGGATTATCCATTCGGTATCTTCTAAATTGAAGGGTAAAAATAGAGCCATCCCAACTACCGGACAAGCTGATTATTTTTTCTTTTGGAGAATATTGGCCACGCTTTCTATTAACGGGTTTTTATAGGTAATCAAGAAAACAAAAAAAGGAATAAAGCCCACCCTGTACCGTGAAAGCGTTCCAAAGTTGGGCGTGGAGAGCGCGAGGAATACGCACAACAAAACAATGTAAACGATCAGCGCCAAGACCATGGGCTGGCGAAAGGAGGCCAAGACGAGTTTAACATTTGCCAACGTGAATATGAACAGCACCAATAAGAATGTATTCTCAAGTGCGCTCATGAATTGAAAAACAGTGTGCGACTCCCAAACGAATGGTCGGAACAAACCAGAGAGTAGAGCAAGGGGCGAATTCATCACTATACTTCCTACATCAGATGTCAGATGGTAATACTGAATAACATCTTCCGGGTCAGATAAAGAAACAAAATCATAATAGTTGGAAACAATGACTTCTTGAAAATAACCCGGTTCAAAATTAGGATGCAAAAAAGTAACACTGGCAAATAGAACAATGAGAGCTAGAAAAAAAAGGAAATTGGTTAATGGCTTCGGTTTGTGCTGAAACCATTTAGTTATGACAACATGTGATGCTAGGAGCGCAATGGTTACTGGAAAGAAAATGCCTAAAAAATAATACTTTAAATTCCACACCATCCAAATTGATAAGGGAATGAATACCACGTCTGCTACTTGCCATTTTACGTGATGATAACTTTTTAAAACCCATGCCGACAAATAGAAAAGACATCCCATGGCTACACTTTCTTTTAGAACACCGGATGTCCAGAAAATGCACGATGGAAAAAACAGAAAAGCTATGCCAGCACTAACCGTTGCGTCTTTATAAAAATTGACCACGGTCTTGAACAATGACCACGCACCGAGAAAGGACAAGAAAGAAAAATACAAAGACGCTATCCAATAACTATCACCACTTATCAGGTTGACCACGCTGATAAGTTTAACAATGAACAACGCCCTTGGTTTATCCGGCAATTGCGTCCACACATTAATGGATGCATCACTGCTCCACAAAAAATCTACATATTTCCAAAAATCCTGTTTAGCGAATTCGGACAAGAAAAGGCTTTTCGTATAAAAGGTAAATGTATCGCCACCGCTATAGTAGTACATATAGACAAGACCCAGACAAACACCGGCAATCAACTTAAGCGTAAGGCCACTCCAATAATATATTCGCAGTCGCTTATCACCCGGCTGAAGTTTAAGAGCCAGTAGAGAAATAACAAACAGGTTAACAAGGATTAAAAATACCTTCACATGGATTTCATTATCGAAGCTCCAATGTTACAATCCAGGCAGCGTTTCTTCAAACAAAAACTGTTATACAATTCAATAAGTCCCTGCGAGTCAAAGGCAGAGCTTGCCTTCTGTCCGATGGAGGCCCATCTTTTCGTGATCGCATTTGTTTCAGGAGGTATTTCCTGTAAAATGGAAACTGCCCTATCGATCCACTCCTGCTCCCCCTGCATCCGCCCATAGGCCACAAGTAGCGGCACCACTGAATTGATGATCACCAGATCACGGCTCATCTCACCAAAAGGCGGGACTTCTTTTGTTTCGCCAGTGTGAAATGCATAGTGGGTTCGCCAGTAGGAAGATTGATGGATGGTGAATATTTCAATAAGCCCTTGATAAGAAGACTCCAGAAGTTTTGAAAAAATGTTTTTTTGATGAAATAATAAAGTGGCCAATTGCGCTATACGAATGGTAGGAAAATTGGCCGGGCGCAAGCGAAGAAACCTCCATTGTGATTTTTTAAGTTTCCATTTTACCAGATCATATTTAGTGCTTAAAAATTCATATTCCTTCTTTAGTTGCTTGGAATATTCATCGTCACATATGTCATCAAGAAAACCTGCCTGACCAAATAGCAAGGCCTCTAGTTGATCGAGCCGGTCGCTATGTTTTAGCAGTATCTTATAAGGGAGTGATTGTGTAAGCTGAAGAAAGGGATCAGCGTTAACTTTAAATCCAAAGTTTTTGCCGATCGTTTGATAACATGTTTCGGCCCAGTCATGGTTGTTCCGTTCATGCATTTTCATCACTTCATTTGCCTTCGCCTCAAGACGCGTAGTTACTGATTTATCGATCATAGAAAATTTTTCCACATCAGGCACACTAGCAAAAGCAGCCATGCATGGAATTTCCTCCGGGCTGTTCATAAGCCTTTTGTATTTGAGTATCAGATTATCATCAACTCTGTTCTTTAATTCCAGCGTTGGCAACCAGGTTCCGTCTTTACGTTTTACGGGTTTATCATTATCCCACACCACATGCAGAATTACATTTTCATAAGCACCATCAACATGATGTTTGTGCACCAACCAATCGGAGGAGTAGATATGAATCTCCACTGTTCCAATCCATTGAACATCACCGATAGCAATTTTTGCGTTTGAAAAATCAGGGCCGGCATGCGTGTTTAAAAATCCAGGATTAAAAATATGAATAGGTTCACCCTGGGAAGAAATCAAATTCTGCTTGGTAAAATACTGGAGTTGCCACACATAGTGGAGAAAGGATTCATGCATAACGAGAGAGGTCTAACCTAAAGATAAAGGAAAAGTGGCACTCTCATAAAATCCACATTAAAATTTTAGTTATTCATTCGCATTTATTGGGAATGAATACGCTTTTTTTATTTCTCCCAGCAAGAGTTTAGGTTTCCTTTCCAAATCCATCGAACTTGAATGAGGTTTCAGGTGAGACACCAATCACGGAAACTTTCAGATCACTTTTTACCCCGATATAAAGAAGCTTAAGTCAGTGACATTAAATCCTACATTTCAATAAATTTCAAAGTGAAAGTTGATATTCTTTAAATTGCTATATTGTTCAACTTTGCTTAAACCAAACGTATTTTGACACCACAAAAGGAAACAACCACATCATCTTTGGAAATATCGGAGGACTATCTTGGTATTTTGAAAAATGAGGGAGATAAAGTGTGGGCTGCTTGCGTGCAGCTAAATGCCAATACAGATTTTGTGAATTCAATCCCATCACTTGTCTCTGAAGATTTTCAAAGCGTAGCCTATAAAGCTGAGCACATACTGATGCGTGACCTCGTAAAAGTCTACAATCAATTTACTGCCTCGCAAGCTGACCCAAACAACATACCCACAAAGGCGCGTTTCATCTTGATTTATTTTTATGAACGGTTGCAAGGAAAAGATTTGAGCCAGTCGTATGATCTTAAACGTGTTAATGAACTCACAAAATCTATTCAGTTCAATAAGAATGTAAGGCTTGTACAAGAAACTATTTTCTTTCAACCCAAGATTGATATGGTGGCTGAGTTTGCAATGCCATCACTTTTATTCAAAAATAAAAATGAACAATTTCTTAGCATCACATCTTTTATAAACAGAATAGCATCTTTAATTGTAAAGGCAGACAATGTTGTATCAAAGGAAGATGAAGAATTACTAAAGCAGATTGCAGACAAAGTATCGAATCCGAAAATCACATCAAGCCAGGCTACCTATAATGGTATTCCGGAAAACGATAGGCTTGAAATCGTGCTGGCTGAACTCAACGAACTTATTGGCCTGGATGAAATAAAAAAGAATGTTGAAGATCTTACCAATTTCCTGAAGGTGCAGAAACTTCGCCAAGAAAAAGGATTAAAAACTTCCAACAACTCTTTGCACTCTGTTTTTATGGGACCGCCCGGTACAGGTAAAACTACGGTGGCTCGGATGCTTGGCAGAATTTTCAAACACCTGGGTTATCTAGAAAAAGGTCACCTGGTAGAAACTGATAGAGCCGGAATGGTAGCAGGTTATGTTGGGCAAACGGCTATCAAGTCTGACGAAATAATTAAGACCGCCATTGATGGTGTGCTTTTCATTGATGAAGCCTATTCGCTGGCATCGGGAAGTTTCAATGACTTTGGTAGAGAAGCTATTGAAATTTTACTGAAACGAATGGAAGATAATCGTAACAGTTTGGTTGTGGTCATTGCCGGTTATCCGGATGAAATACAAATGTTCATTCAATCTAATCCAGGATTACAATCGCGTTTTAACCGCTACTTTTCATTTGATCATTTCAATACCGATGACTTGTTAAAAATTTTCAAGCTCATTGCAAAAAAGGCAGATTTCACATTAACCAAAGAAGCGGAAGAAAAGCTGGTTGCAATTCTTGAGCAATTGGAAGAGAAAAAAAATCGGGCGTTTGGTAATGCCAGAGCCATGCGAAATCTATTTGAGAAAATCATTGAGAGACAAGCCAATCGTATAGTATCCATTACCCCGATAACGGAAGAAATTTTAAGAACATTAGTTGAGGATGATATTCCGGATGTTTTGAAAACGGTGAAAGAGATTCTTCTTTTTGATGAAGAAGAGATAGAAGAGAAATAATTTATATTTTTCAGGGCGTGACAAATAAATTAAAAAAGATACCCTCAACAGGAGAAGAGATTGCCAACGCCATTACACATGGCATTGGCGCATTGCTTGCTATTGCTGCCCTGGTGATATTAGTTGTCTTTGCTGCAATCAAGGGCAACGTCTGGCATGTCGTAAGTTTTTCCATCTTCGGGTCAACCCTTGTGTTGCTTTACTTTGCGTCCACGTTGTATCACAGTCTCACACATGTAACGGCAAAAAAAGTCTTTCACAAATTCGATCACATCTCCATCTATTTACTAATCGCCGGTACCTACACTCCGTTTTGCCTGACGGCGCTTCGTGGTTGGATAGGCTGGACTGTACTGGGTGTTGTGTGGACATGCGCTATTTTAGGAACGGTGTTCAAAGCTATTTCAGTTGGCAGTCGTGTTAGGTTGTCAACCATTTTGTATGTAATGATGGGCTGGGTAATTCTTCTTGCTATCAAATCACTTTACAATGCCATGTCATTCACCGGGTTTGTCTTACTGGTAGCCGGTGGCGTCTCCTATACACTGGGAACAATTTTTTTTGTGCGTGATCAGGTTAAATATAATCACAGTGTCTGGCATGTATTTGTTTTGGGTGGAAGTGTTTTTCATTTCTTTTCTGTGCTTACCTTGCTTTGAGTTTACACTGTACGATAAAATTGACTGCAAATATTATAGCTATGCTTACCAAGATTAGAACAGAAAGGGAATATAAAACGGTTATTAAAACTATTGAAACGCTTTTGCAAAAGGTTACTCACTTAGGTGGTTTTCACATGCTGCCAAAAGAAGAATCCAACATGCTGCGAAAACTTTCTAAGCTTGCAGAGAGCCATGAAGACAATGTGATGCAACTGATGCCAATAAAACCGAAAACATTGCAAGAGGCCGTTGCCTTCAAAATGGCTGAGCAAAAGTTGACACAAGCTCGCCTTGCCAAAAAATTAGGAATAGGTGCGCCTAAGCTTTCGCAAATACTGACAGGTAAGCGAGAACCAGATGTTATTTTTTTGAAAGCTGTACATAAGAAACTTCACATTGACGCAGAATTTTTATTGACCCACGTTTAATTTTAAACGGCCTTTTTATCTCACAGTCTTCCCATGTCACCGGGTTCCATAGATAAAGTCACTCTTCTCATTTTTCAGGAGAAGGGACGGAGTTGAGGTGAATTTGAGTGGATGTTGTCATTAGAGTAAAAAGCTCACCTCAGAAAGTTCCCTGCCAATTTGTTGCACACCTTGCAAGATGCGCCTAGTTTGAATGGCAGAAGGTTTTTTAATACCCTTAATATATTGAGCCAAAAGACTTTGATTCATATTTATCCGTTCTGAAAGTGCCTTTGCATTAATAACTTTATAAAAGTCAAAGAAGCTTGCAAGGTCGTATTCAAAATGAATTTCTTCAATGATGTACTCAATTCCTTTTTCCTCAAAAGAGAGGTTTACGGCTTCCAATATATTGGCTTTAAGTTCCTCAAACGTTTCTCCTTCAGTGGCTATAAACTGGTTTT
>JBBRKB010000049.1:0-14210 GCA_038218385.1 Cytophagales bacterium
AAAGACTCCAGAACATACCAACACCATCCTGGATGTGGCTGAGCTCTATACTAACTATGGCAATTATCGTCTGGCGCGTGAATATGTAGACCAGGCAAAAATAATAATAGAGACTAATGTAGACGTTACGGAAAGTTTGAAATCGCGCATTGCGATGATTGAGGCTGAGGCCATGATTGAACAAGGATTTGCCAACGATGCGATACAAATTTTGCGAAAGCAAGAAACGTACTTGGCAGGCCGAGCTGTAGAAAAAGAAACGTATGTTGAAAACGGTAACATTAAAAATAGACGCGTACCTGAAGGTGAACTTGCCGCACGCTTTGGCGACTATGCCAAATACCTGATGCTAATTGGATCTGCATATAGTAAGAAAGGAAGTTTATTAAGTGCAGACTCTGCTTTTACAGCAGTAGACGCATGGTTAAAAGGAAAAAATAAATACCTAGGTGAAACCAACACAACACCGGTGGAAAATCATTATCGCTGGGCAAACTATCTGATTGAAAATGGGAATAAATGGGAATTTCCTGAAAAATTTTTAGAGACAGACAATATCCTTTCCGATTTAAAAAAACGGACAAGTCCTTCCAATGAACTGGCGCACAAAATTTATTTGTCTTATCTAAAAGAATTGCAATACAAAGATAATCGGGCGCGCTACCAGAATGTAAGACTTGAATATCAAAAAATGATGGATAAATATTTTCCGAAGAACAGTGTGGTGCGAATAAATTTAAAGGCTGTTGAGTTTGATTCAAAAATCAACCGCGACAAAACAAAAGATTTGGAGCGTGACGCGCTGGCGGTTGTTAATTCCAAAACACTTCCCAAAAATTACAAGACTAGCATACGCATCCTTGAATTCCTCACGGACATTGCCACCGTTGAAAAACGTTATCCCAATGCAGAAAACTATCTCAGCCAAATAACTGACATCTCAAAGGAACTCTATGGCGAAACGTCTCCGCAGTATCATCTTAGCAAAATCCATCTCGCAAACTTTTACTTAGACTTCACCAATAAACTGGATGAAGCAAATAAAATTTATCAGGAGAGTTATTACAACGTAGTAGAAAAACAAATTGGCGATCGGCACAAAGACCTACTGGATATTCTGAACCATTTGGCAACCTTGTATGAACTTACAGACAAATATGCACTTGCGAAAAAAGCATTGAACCAAGCGAAGGATGCAGCCATACTTAAATATCACAACAGTGACATTTTGTATGGCATTGAACTGAACAATCTGGCCAACCTGGAACTTAAGATCGGGGAATATGAAAATGCGGAAACCAATATTAACAAAGCGCTTGAAGTGATCGACTTGAAAAGCAACCGCGACATGGTAGAACAAAAGACTGCTTATATCAACGCTATTGAAACGCAAGCAAAACTGTATGGTATAAAGGGGCTTTATGATGAGGCTCAAAGTAATCTCGACCGCACACAACGTATCATCAGGAAATCGAAAATACCTGTTTCAAGTGAACTTTCAACGGCAGAAGAACTTACTGGTCTTTTTATTCAATTAGGGAAATACAATGATGCAGACAAATTACTCACGAGTCTCTTTACTGAATATGAAAAGCTTTATGGTGCATCTTCCATCCGTCTCATTCAACCTTTGGTAGATCGTGGAACTATCCAACTCATCAATGGTGATTATCCAGAAGCAGAAAAAACAGCCTTGCGAGCCAACCAATTAGCGGTAAAATCCTTTGGGGAAAAATCAACCAAGACAGCGCCAACACAAACGTTGCTGGGCGATATCTATTACACATTAGGTGATAATGATAAAGCAGAAATCATGATTACCAAAGCGCTCGAAAGTCAGGAGAAGCAATTTGGAAGAAATCATATTGAAGTAGCCAAACTATTGTCACAGCTCGCCCTTATCAAATTTTATAGTGGAGATGACCGCAAGCAAGTGGAACGTCTTATGATTGAAGCGCGCGATATCATGGGAAGCAAACTTACTAAAGACAATCCCCAATATGCCGGCATACTCCAAAACATGGCCGTGCTCTACATCTCAGAAAAAAAGTACGACATCGCCTTCAACTCACTTTCTTCCGCTGAAGCTATCTGGAAAGCAAAGACAGGATCTAAAAACAACATTCACCTGGCGGGCATTTACACACTCACGGGTGATGTTTACTATCAATTGAAGAACTATCCGAAGTCGATTGATTTCTATGAACGTTCAAAAAAATTATATGAGCAATTCTTCAGCAACAAACATCCTGAATATGTAAAAGTACTCTCGAAGTTGAGCAAAGTGTACTACATGCAGAAGAACTACAAAGTATCCAAGCGGTTGATCGAAGAAGCACTGGCCAATTACGAAGTATTTATTAAAGAGTATTTCCCGGCACAAAGTGAAAGGCAAAAAGCAAAATACTGGAACACCATTAAGCCTGACTTTGAATTCTACAACACGCTTGCCTTCAGCAACCTTGATGACTTTAAAGACCTTACGGGAAAAGTATATGACTATCAATTGTTAACAAAAGGTTTGCTGCTTAGTTCTTCCATCAAAATCCGTGAGCGCATTCTCAACAGCACAGACGACCAGTTGAAGAAACAATACACTGACTGGATACTGAAAAAAGAAATCCTCACACTTGCGCTGTCCATGACACAAGAACAATTGCTGGAAAATGAAATTGAGCCAGCGGCGTTGCAACAAGAAGTAGAACGGCTGGAGAAAGACCTTAGCCAAAAGTCTGAACTCTTTGGGCAAAGTTTTGAAAACCAACGCATCTCCAATCAGGATGTGGCCAAGTCGTTAAGCCCAAATGATGTGGCCATTGAAATGGTTCGCTACCGGCATTTCGATCATGTGTTTACCGACTCCGTAATCTATGCAGCTTTGTATATCAAGAAAGATTTTTCAAAGCCCAAAGCCATTTTGCTGCCCGAGGGACATAAGATGGAGACGCGCTATTTTAAATATTACCGCAATTGCATTACCGGAAAAATCCCCGACAATGTATCGTACAATATTTTTTGGGCACCCATTTATCGTGAAATCGGATTGGCCTCCACCATTTACTTATCGGCCGATGGTGTTTACAATCAGATAAACCTCGAAGCAATCCCTACACCCGATGGAAAATATGTGATCGATAATTCCAACATTGTATTGGTAAGCAACACGCGCGACTTGTTTGTGCATAAACGAAAATCCAGAGTCTCAGTGGCAGAGAACACAGCCTCTATGTTTGGCAATCCCCAATTTTATTTAACAGCATCAACTGATAAAGATGTTGCTTCGCTTCCAGGTACAGAAAAAGAGGTGACGCAACTTGATTATCTTCTCACGCAAAAAGGTTGGAAGACAAAAGAATACATGAACCAAAATGCCACCGAAGAAAAAGTGAAAGAACTTAATAGTCCTAAGATATTCCACATTGCCACACATGGTTTTTATAGCCAGACAAGTCCGATAACAGCTGAGGATCAAATGGAAGGCAATGAAGCTCTGCTTACACAAAACCCACTTATGCGCACCGGTTTATTATTGAAAGGCGCCGGAGACCTTCTCGACAAAACATCGTACAACTACAACATGGAGAGTGGCATCCTCACGGCATACGAGGCGATGAGCCTGAACCTTGATAAAACCGATCTGGTTGTATTGAGTGCCTGTGAAACAGGGCTTGGTGATGTTGAGCAAGGCGAAGGTGTGATGGGATTGCAGCGCGCCTTCCTCGTGGCAGGCGCAAAGGTTTTGATCATGAGTATGTTCAAAGTTGATGATGAAGCCACACAAAAACTGATGGTGAAGTTTTATCAAAAATTCATCAACAGCGGGCGGGTTCGTGATAGCTTTATAGATGCAAAAAAAGAACTTCGTACCGAATATCCTGAACCCATTTACTGGGGTGCCTTTATGATGATTGGACTGGAGTAGAACAACATTGATCGTTTTATGAAATTGTATTTTCGATTAACTTTAAGCAATTATTTTCTGTCCATAATCGTTCTCTCATGTCCTATAAAAATCCATTACATACAAGCTTGTAAAAATCATTTACCATGAAAAAAATAGCATTTCTATTTCTCATCTCAATGGGTTTCCTTGCCTGCCAAAACAATGAAGATCCAGCTTTTGAAAATGACCTGACTGGAAATGAAGTTACCTATTCGCTGTCGCAAGGTTCGCTTTATGCTATATCTGGAAATGTTACCTTCAAGGAAAAGAGAGACGGGAGCACGCGTGTTGAGCTTGCTTTAAAAGGAACAGAGGGCGAGCATTATCATCCTGTACATTTACACTTTGGAAATATTGCTACCGATAAGGCTGAACTTGCCGCTGTGCTTACACCTATTTATGGAAAAACTGGAAAAAGTTCTACAAACCTGACCATGCTGGCGGATGAAACACCTATTAGCTTCAACGACCTAAAGAAACTTGACGGATGTGTGAAAATTCATTTAGCTGAGGCTGGCCCTGAACGCGACATCATTCTGGCCGGAGGAAATATTGGTGCTGCTTCAAACTCCCTAATTGGTGGAAGGATTCAGATCGCCATTTGCAAAAGTGAGTAACCACTTTAGTTTACTGTTGACGCACCTTTCCCCTATGATAAGGTGACTCCTACGGAGTCGATATCAGAGTTATCATTTTTCTATAAACAGGAACTTCTCCGGGGTTGTGAGGGTAGACTTCGCAACTGCACATCCATTCCTTCTGTCATTTCATGAAGGCTCCCAGTCCTTCTTTTCATCCTTTCTTTAATAATAATATCTTTGCGTCCTTATTTTCAAAAACCATGATTTCAGTTGATTCAGTATCGGTCGAATTTAGCGGGTCTGCCCTGTTTAGTGACATTACGTTTAACATTAATGAAAACGATCGCATTGCCCTTATGGGAAAAAACGGTGCAGGAAAATCCACCTTACTGAAAATCATTGCTGGGCTAAGCAAACCGACCCGTGGAAAAGTATCAGCACCAAAAGATGCCATCGTTGCTTACCTGCCACAACATTTGCTCACAGAAGATAACGCTACAGTATTTGACGAAACATCAAAGGCCTTCTCAAAAATATTGGGGATGAAAAACCAGATTGATGAACTCAATGTACAACTGGAAACGCGCACCGATTACGAATCGGATGAGTATTCCAAAATCATTGAACAAGTATCTGAACTAAGCGAAAAATATTATTCCATTGAAGAAATAAACTTCGATGCTGAAGTAGAAAAAACATTAACAGGCCTTGGCTTTCTTCGCTCTGACTTCACACGGCCCACCAAGGAATTTAGCGGTGGATGGCGCATGCGCATTGAGTTGGCCAAAATACTGTTGCAAAAGCCGGATCTTATTCTGTTGGATGAACCCACCAACCACATGGATATTGAATCGATTCAATGGTTGGAAGATTTTTTGATCAACAACTCAAAAGCCGTAATCGTAATCAGTCACGACAAAACCTTTGTAGACAATCTCACCAACCGCACCATTGAAGTTACCATGGGGCGCATCTACGATTACAAAACGAATTACACACATTATCTTCAATTGCGCAAAGAAAGACGCGAGCAGCAACAAAAGCAATTTGAAACACAAGCCAAACAAATTGCTGACATACAAGAATTCATTGACCGTTTCAAGGGAACATATTCTAAAACACTTCAGGTACAATCTCGGGTGAAGATGTTGGAGAAAATTGAGATCGTACAAGTAGATGAAGTAGATACAAGCTCACTGAATCTGAAATTCCCTCCTGCACCACGTTCGGGAAGCTATCCGGTGATTGCCGAAGAAATGACAAAATGCTACGGCGATCATGTGGTCTTTAAGGATGCCTCTGTAACCATTGCGCGTGGTGAAAAGATTGCTTTTGTTGGAAAGAACGGAGAAGGCAAATCAACATTAGTGAAAGCCATCATGGGCGAGATTGATTTTGAAGGAAGGCTTCAGGTTAGTCATGGTTCCATGATTGGATATTTTGCGCAAAACCAGGCAGCCTTGCTCGATGAAGACATCACGGTTTTTCAAACCATCGATCAAATAGCAGAAGGTGATGTGCGTGCTAAAATAAAAGATTTGCTGGGAGCATTTTTGTTTAGCGGTGATGCCATTGATAAAAAAGTAAAAATGCTTTCCGGTGGTGAAAAAACGCGCCTGGCTATGTTGAAATTATTGCTTCAACCTGTCAATCTTTTAATTCTTGATGAACCTACAAATCACCTGGATATAAAAACAAAAGAAATTTTAAAGGATGCCTTGAAAGCCTTTGATGGTACATTGATACTGGTGTCACACGATCGTGATTTTCTCGATGGCTTAGCAACAAAAGTATTTGAGTTTGGCAGCAAGCGCATCAAAGAACATTTCGAAGACATTAATGGATTCTTACGAAATAAGAAAATAGAAAATTTGAAGGAGATTGAACGGACAGCGAAGTAGAACCTTATTTCTAATTAATTATGCTGCCGGGTTTCTGCCCATTCCGGTGTGATGATTGTTATATGATACAAACTTGATTCAAACTTGAAAATTAATTTCACTAAAATTTTTAAACGAGGTTCCCTTAAGTTCGTATGTAGAATTTCTCTAACCCTACTCTATGTCTTTGCTGCATTCTTACTATGACACACGCTTCGTATTGATCGGTAAAACCCACTTAGTACCCTCACAAATTGAGCAAACATGGCGGCCTGCCTTTAAATCCGCAATTGCTCCGCAGTTGCAACAACAATATGAATCGGGTTTTAGTATTATCTCAAATTGCTTTTCGAATATTTCCGGCAAGATGGGAAGACCCGGTATCACATCTTTATCTTCGTAGAAAAACACACTGATATTACCTGATGTTTCAATATAGGCTTTCTTAACCTGACCGAGATGTTCAATATTCCGCAACCTTAGTTCAGAAAAGAACTCATCCGGAGAGAGGCTTTCTCGTTTGAACTTGTTAAAGGAGAATCTACCACTGTCCACCAGACACTCCGGTTTCCCTTCTAAAAACTTTTCCACCACCTCACTCTTGCCTATGAGCCAGGTGATCACACGATAAAGAAGTAATACAACTATAAATACGACAAGAGCATGTACCACTCCGACATCTTCATATAGCATAGGATCGCCGGCGGCAGAACCAAGCGAAATAATGATTACCATTTCAAAAATTGAAAGTTGTTTTATACCCCTTTTGCCGGTCATTTTTAATACAACGATGAGCGCCAAAAACATGATTGTGGAGCGCAGCACGATCTCAACCAGAAAGCTCAAAGGAGCATCGTTGAACAATATTTTTTCCCAGTCTAGCATAAGAATTTTACTCGTTGTCGTTTTCGAAAATTAATATCAATTTCCTTTTTTTGTAATGTAGAGCCTCATAGAAAAACTAAAGCCATTTTTTCTTTTTGAAGTAAATCATCATCCCCAGAAAGACTACTATCATTACACCCCAGACGACATAGTATCCATTCTGCGATTCAAGTTCAGGCATATTTTTAAAGTTCATACCATAAACGCCTGCAATGAAGGTGAGGGGAATAAAAATAGTGGCTACCGTTGTCAACACTTTCATGATCTCATTCATCTTATTGCTCAACGCTGAAAAATAGATGTTGGTCAAGCTCTCTAGTGCGGCATAGGTAGCGTTAGCTTCTTCAATGGCATTGAAGCAACTGTTTTTTAAATCACGGTAATACTTTCGGTTTCCTTTATTTATAAATTGAGTCCGGTCTTTCATAATGTTCGTGAGTGCTTCCTTGAAAGGAGAAAGCGACTTCTTGATTTTATCTACATCCTTTTTGTTTTTCTCTATCAACAATAAGGTCGACTGCTTCGGGTTGGTTAATGTTTCCTTTTCAATAAGTGCCACTTCATGATTTACATAATCAATCGTTTCAAAATAATTGTCGAGGATGGCATCCAGCAACTGAAATAAAAGAAAGTCACATTCACGCTTTCGGATAAGACCAAGATTTTCGCGCATCTTATTACGGATGTGATCAAAATGGTCGCCTACTTCTTCCTGAAAAGAAACCACATAATTTTTTCCCAACACAAAAGACATCTGCTCAATATTTAATCGTTGATCCTCTGCCTTTAAAATGGACTTGACACTAAAATAAATGTAGTCGTCATAATCATCCACTTTGGGGCGTTGTGTGGTATCTACCACTTGCCTGACCGTAAGGCGCTCCAGGCTGAGTGATTTGCCGATATTCTCAATTAAACCTACATCATGTATGCCGTGAATATTAAGCCAATAGTGTAATTGCGGTTGTTCACTATCAATGAGTTTATAATCTTCAATATTTTCTGTCTCCTCACACACCGATTCATTGTAAGTAAAAAGTTGAAGACCCACATTCTCCATCTTTTTCTGTCCGATGAAGGTAAGTTCACTCTTTCCTTTTGCTTCGCTTTTTATTTGGGAATAAAAGTTGAAATTAATTCCGGTAATGCTTCCGGTGATATCCGTGAGTGAACGCAGGCTTTTTAACAATACTTCATCCGGATATTTTAGCGCGTGCAACAGATTCTCAGGCTTAAACGGCTCAAGTAATTTCTCTGGCGTAAATAGTTTTTTCGATTTCTTTAACATGGGTAGGACAAGATACTGGATTCATAATATTTTGGCAAATCACTTATTTCCCAACAGCAAAGTCACCTTCAGATTTTCATGCACTACCCGTGATAGTGTATCCAACTGATTGGAGATATATAAATTTTCCATTTCCTCCACGGTAACATTATCTTCTCTGGGTTTGTAATTAATATAATTCTGAACAATAATGCCGTTATCCTCAGGTGCAGTTGTGGCCTCGCGAAAACGGATGCCGCCTCCATCTGATTTATAACTGTATGCAAAATAATCCATTCGATGGGTTTCATCATTTATCCAATACATGAAGATGTCATCGTAATCAACACCGCCATCTTCATGGACAAACGTTACCCGTACTTTTTTATAATGCTTCTCTTTAATGGTGGTCTCCCCAACATATTCTTTCCGCACGGCCGGATCGTTCAACCGAAACGGAAGCAAAGCGAAATACATGACACCATCAATAGAACTTGTATAAGCATGGGCGCGTTCTTCCGTTACTTCCATCCTTTCACCATTGATGTACCGTTCAAATCCCTTGTTATTCAACACATCTTTTACTCTTCCAACAGTATCTGTAAACTCACGGCCATATTCAAAGACACCCCCATCACGGTGAGATGTATAGTGCCGCCCTCTGAAATCAAATTCAATGTGTGCATGATCAAAGCGTGAGCCGCCATGAACCGCAATGGATTTGTTAATGATGTCTTCAGGATCGGTAGAAGAAGAACATCCACTCATCACCAACATGTATAGTACAATAGCTATACTCCTGTTCTTATTTCCCATACCAAAATTTATTTGATAACAGGATATCACTATTGAATAGTCTCCTTCACGGCACCACAGCGCAACATCATGTCACCAAAATATGGATTGCTAATGGGTTTGTCGGCAGAATACCAGAACGCACCTTCATTGTCATTGGCCATGGGGCAATAGTCTTTGTAGATAGTACCTGAAGATAAATTGCCTTTGCTAATCAACTTGCTCAACGCGTTGTTCAATTCAGCAAACAGTTTGCGCTGCTCTTGCAACGTTGAAGCCGCACCCATCTTGCCAGCCAGTGTCATTACTTCAGTTGCGTCCTTTACATCTTTCAAAGATTTTTCGAATGAAAGCGCAGCCGTATGTGTTTCAGATTGCTTTGACTCAATCAACGCATTCTTCATTTTACTATAGTGCTGCCAGGCCACATTCATTTTTGCATCGTTGAATGTAACTACATTTTCCGTTTGCGCATATACAGATACACTAAGTATCAAAAATGCAATTGTAATTTTAATGATTCTCATTTTTATTTTTATTTTTGTTACAACTATACAATTCTCATGAGGTGCCTATCGAGCCAATTTGCTCAACGACCAAATTCGTCACTCGTCATTCGTCATTCATAATTTCTCTCTACCACCTCGTACATCGTCCTTTTACCTCCTGCCTACCGGCAGGCAGGCGTACCTTTCAATCCCTCGTACCTTTTACTTCCCTGCGCACTTCTCCACATCCCAACATCTTTTTACCAAAATACGGATTTTTGATTTCAGTTTCTTTGCTAAGCCAGTCTGCACCCTTGTTACTGTCGGCCATCGGACAGTGCAATACATATAACGTACTGTCAAGTGGAGCGAAGTATGTTGACAAGGAAATCATCTGATTCGACAATTGTACAAAATCCACTCGGATATCTTTTAGGTTGTCTGAAGCCATCATTTTTTCCATCCCTGGATCCAAAACTGCCTTGTGTTTCATCCATTGATCATGATCCTTACCTGAAAAATCATGCATGTTAATTTTATCAAGCAATTCATTCATGGTTTTAAGGTTTGATTTTACTGCTTGAAGATTATCCATCACCATGGCATCTTTTATTTTCAAATAAGCTTCTATCAGGTTTTCAACGTGACCTTTGGTTTTGATGTTTGTTCCATCATTTACGTGTGTCATTTCTGGTGGGTTCATCATGCTGGGTTTTCCGGCCAATTGTGTAGCGGCATCCACTGCGAATGCACCGTTGGTTACAACTTCCTCACCGCGGTTCAATCCGCTGGCGATTACGTAAGCATCTCCAATGGAAGGACCCAACATTACTTCCCGAAGTTCAAATGTTACGCCCTTGTCGGTTTCATTCTTAACATATACTACAGACCGCTCGCCCGTCCACAAGACGGCAGACTTGGAGAGGATGATTTTATCTTCTTTATTTTTTAATTCACTCTTCACCGTTCCTCTCACAAACATTTCAGGTTTTAGTTGTGTGTTCTTGTTTGCCAGCTCAACACGTGCTGTCGCTACTCGGGTAACAGCATCCAACAACGGATCAATAAAAGATATCTTGCCTTCAAATTTTTCACCGGGAATTGATTGCACTGTAAACGAAATCTTGTCTCCTACTTTTATCCAGCCCATATCGGCTTCATACACTTCAAACAATATCCACACCGAAGACAGGTCAGCAATTTCATACAACGGCTTTCCGCGTTCTACATAATCTCCAAGGTTTACATTTTTAGAAATAACGATTCCCGAAACATCCGCCACCACAGGAAACCTTTCTTGCTTGCCCCCCGAAGAAATAATAATGTCAATGGTCTTGTCACTCAACTTCCAGTTTTTCAACTTCTCTCGTGCAGCACGATACAAATCAGGTTGTGAGTCGCGCATTTTGTACGCTTGCATTAACTCTTGTTGCGCTGTTACTAATTCTGGTGAATACAGTGTTGCCAAAGTCTGGCCTCGATTTATGTACTCTCCTGTAAAATTAATGCTAAGTGTCTCTACCCTGCCGGGGATATGGGTGACCTGCGAAAATATTTTCCGTTCGTCAGGTTTAACTTTTCCGTTGAGCCGTACTTCCTTCATGGGTTGTTCAAAACCTACCGCTGTGGTTTGGATATTGGCAAGCGCCATTGCCTGCTCGCTCATGTGTATGCCTGTCAATTCACCCTGCGAATTATTCCCAACTGGAATAAGCTCCATCCCACAAATAGGGCACTTGCCTGGCCCGTCATTTCTGATCTGGGGATGCATGGAGCATGTCCACACTTCATCGTGCTGATGGGCTTCTATCTTATCTCCACTACTCACTTGTGCTACGTGACCGCCTCCAAAAAAGACACGGCCAAGTACTACGCCCATGATCAATGTCACGAGCGATACGCCTGTTATTACCTTCCAATTATTACGATTCATTATTAATAATTTTAATTTTCTAAAAATTATAATCCTTTTCCCGTGAGGTAATCTAACCTCGCCTCTGCGGTCTTTGCTCTTACCAATGCCTTTACCATTTCTGTTTCATGCATGACCTTATCGGATTGCATGCGCAGTATTTCTTCAAACCCATCGTTGGAACTTTCTACAGCCGATAACAGCAACTGAATGGATTGATTTACCAGTGCAACATGGTGTTGGTACAAGTGGTACATTTCACGTGCTTCGTGAAATTCATACGATGTCATTTCGTATTCTGAAATCAATTGATTCGTTTCTTCTTCTATTGACGACTCATATGACATACGCATATGCGAAGCCTCCAGCCCCATGGCTTTGTACTTGTTACGATAAATAGGCAATGAGACAGACAACATAGGCATGTAAGCATCTTTCCCATTGCCAGGAAAATCCATATCCGGTCGCTTGGCAACGATACTATAGTTGAAACCTACACCCAGCATAGGCATGGCCATCTTATGAGCAAGTGCCTCCTGTGCTTGTGTCGCTTTGACTTTGTTGGCGAGCATAATCAATTTTGGATTTCGAGAAATATTATCTTCCATAATAGCAGCCGGTATTTCTTGAATGGTCAATGACGAGTCAACCTGTACAGGTTCTGTTTCACCACGGTTTAAAAGTGTATTGAACGCAACCAGCAACGACCGCTTTTTCAATTTCAATATCTTGATGTTCACCTCCATTTGTTCAATTAAAATATTGGTCCTTAATACATCGACCATCGGAGACTTGCCTTGTTGAAATCGTGAAGTAGCCAACACTTTAAAAGTGTTTGAAATCCCAAGATTATGTTCTGTCAACAAAATCAAACTGTCTACTTCAAACAAAGGATAGTATGCCGCCCTTACCTTGTACACCAGTTCATTTTGGGCATCGCGGTATTCTTCAAACTGCGCTTGTGCGTTTAATGCTTCCACATCTCCCTTTGCCTTCAGCGTTCCAAACCAGGGAAACATTTGCTCAATTGAAAAGTTTGCCATCTGCTGTCCGACACGCGTCTCCACCATTTGACCAAACGTACTGGCGGTAAAGGTGGGATCTTGCAGTCCTTTAGCTTGTGCGATGCGAGCCAATGATGCTTCATACATAGCTTGTTTAGATTTCAATCCTGGATTATTCTCAGTGGCTATCTTAACGTAATCATCAAGAGTCTGTGCTTGCACGTTGCATGTTGCGGAAGCTAAAGCAAACATCACAACCATAAGTTGGATGGAACTGAATTGCTTGCTTGATCGCTTCATTGCATTACCTGAAAAATTGAATTTATTATTTTGTATTTTCATCATCTACCTGATTTGAATTATCAATTGAATGAGTAACAACACGCTCGCGCCACATGGCCTGCAGCACCGGCACTACAAAGATGGTCATCAACTGAATGATCATGCCGCCAAATGTAGGTATGGCCATCGGTACCATGATGTCGGAACCTTTACCTGTTGAGGTGAGTACGGGAAGCAATGCGATAACAGCCACTGCTGTTGTCATCATAGCGGGGCGAACGCGTTTTTTTCCCGCAATTAAAACCGCTTCACGCACAGCAGCCACTGTAGCGGGTTTACGCTCTTCAAAAACTTGGTGTATGTATGTTCCCATAATCACACCATCATCGGTGGCAATACCAAACAACGCAATGAACCCAACCCACACCGCCACACTTAAGTTGATGGGATGCATTTGAAAAAGGTCGCGCATGTTTGTGCCCGATATGGAAAAATCCATGAAGCCCGGTTGGCCATACAACCAGATCATAATAAACCCTCCGGCAAACGCTACGAACACACCACTGAAGTGGATAGACGAAGCGATCACCGTTTTGAATTGAAAATAAAGCAAGAGAAAAATGATGACCAGACTGATCGGAATCACAATCGCCAACCGTTTCACTGCGCGGATTTGATTCTCATAACTCCCGGAAAATTTATAACTAACACCCGCAGGAACTACCAAATCGCCAGCAGCAATACGTTCTGTAATGAACCGTTGCGCTTCATCCACAACATCTACTTCAGCTTTGTTTTCTTTTTTATCAAAAAGCACATACCCAACCAGAAAAGTATCTTCACTCTTTATCATCTGCGGGCCACGCACATACTCAATGTTGATTAATTGCCCTAGCGGAACCATGGCACCTGTGGGTGTGGCTACAAGAATTTTTTTCAATTTTTCTGGATCATTGCGCAACTCCCTCGGATAGCGCACGCGCACCGGAAAACGCTCACGACCTTCAACTGTATACGTTAGCGTCATGCCTCCTACAGCAGATTCAATATTTTGTTGCAGCTCTTCAACACTCATTCCATAGCGCGAAATGGCATTTCGATCGATGTTTAAATTAATGTATGGCTTGCCCACAATGCGATCAGCGAAAACAGCTTCATGTTTTACGGAAGGAA
>JBBRKB010000050.1:0-14104 GCA_038218385.1 Cytophagales bacterium
ACCACAATCTTGATCATGTTTCGTATGGCCATGATGTAGAGACTGCATTTTTAATGTTGGAAGCATCAGAAGCACTGGGATTGGAACATGACTTGGTCACTGAAACAATCGCCAAGCGAATGGTTGATCATGCGTTAAGGACAGGTTGGGATAATGAAATCGGAGGTTTTTATGATGAGGGATATTATTTCAAAGATAAGCCAGGCATCACCATTATACGAGACACCAAGAATTGGTGGGCACAAGCGGAAGGGTTGAATTCCTTATTGTTAATGGCGAAGAAATATCCGGATGATGAAATGCATTATTATCAAAAATTTGAAAAGCTGTGGAGCTATGTTGATACCTATCTAATCGACCATGAGCATGGCGACTGGTATGCGGGCGGACTTGACAAGGAGCCTAATCAAAAGACGGTAAACAAAGGAAACATCTGGAAAGCTATATACCATCATTACCGCGGGTTAACGCAGTGCATCAACATGTTGGAAGAGAATAAAGCGGTAAAAGACAATAGTCAGTGAAGATACTCAACACCAAACAAATAAAAGCGCTCGATGCATTTACAATTGAGCACGAACCCATTACCTCTATTGATCTGATGGAGCGCGCCTGTGAAGCATTTGTAACGTGGCTTACGGAACGTTACCATGCCGGAAATAAAATTGGAATTGTCTGCGGCACGGGCAACAATGGTGGGGATGGACTTGGTATTGCACGATTATTAAATGAATGTGGGTATACAGTAAAGGTTTGGATTGTGAGAGGTGAGGTTCCTGATTCGGCAGACTTTAAACTTAACCTTAGTAGAATTGTCGGAAAAATTGAAATCAACGAAATAATTTCTGACGCAGACAAAGGACTGTTTACAAACCTGGATATTCTCATTGATGGAATTTTTGGTTCCGGCTTGTCACGACCGGCCCAAGGAATTTATAAGCAGGCCATTGCATGCATCAATGCTTCCGCTGCGCTGCGGGTTGCCATCGACATACCTTCGGGGCTGATGGTCGATGCACATTCACAAGGTGAAATTGTGAAGGCACATATCACGATTACGTTTCAACTTCCGAAGTTGGCGTTCCTGATGCCAGGAAACCATCAATATGTTGGGCAATGGTTGATGGTTGATATTGGCCTGAGAAAAGATTTCATCCAGAAAGAACAGACGCCTTACATTTTTCTTCAGCGAAAGAACATCCGAAAATTATTGAAGACAAAATCAACATTTGATCATAAAGGATCTAATGGAAAAGCGTTGTTGGTTTGTGGAGAGATTGGTAAAATGGGTGCTGCCGTTCTTTCAAGTCGTGGGGCGTTACGTGCCGGTGTTGGCCTCCTAACCATTCATGCACCCCGATGTGGCTATACGATTCTTCAGACCGCTGTGCCAGAAGCTATGGTGAGCATAGATAAGGAAGAAAATTTAATTTCCGATGTGCTTGATATTGATTCTGTGAATGCAATTGGTATTGGTCCAGGCATTGGAACACAGGCTTCTACTTTGCAAGCGCTTTCATCTCTATTAAGAAAAAGTAAAGTTCCCTTGGTCATTGATGCCGATGCACTAAACTTAATAGCAGAAAACCGTGAACTGCTTAATGTGATCCCGGCAGGAAGTATCCTTACACCTCACCCAAAAGAATTTGAAAGATTAGTTGGTAGTTGGTTAGATGATTTTAGTAAACTGGAATTGTTAAAAACATTAGCTAAAGAAATAAACGGCATTGTGATTCTTAAAGGAGCGTACACAGCGATTGCATCACCTACAGGTAAAATCTTTTTCAACTCAACGGGCAATCCAGGAATGGCGAAGGGTGGGAGTGGCGATGTGCTGACTGGTGTTCTCACCGGTCTGCTGGCACAAGGATACGAAGCACTTGAAGCATCCAAAATCGGTGTATTCATTCATGGGATGGCGGGCGATATGGCAGCTCGTGATCTGAGTGAAGAAGGAATAATCTCATCCGATATTATAGAGTACCTACCACATACCTTTCGGCAAATCATGCGCTAAAATTAGAGAGTTGTTAAAAAATCAGAAAAAAAGTTGGTTTCGCTAAACCTTTTTGTTGAATGCTGCATCTAAATAGCAAAATGACGCAGAATAACTTTACGTAACGGTAAACTTTGGTTAGAATTTTGCGTTGAAGAAAATAAATCTGGCAATAATCGATAAAATGTTTTTACGCTCCGCTCTATTTGGTTTCCTTCTTTTGCTCTCGGTTGGCTCTTTTGCCCAATCTGGTGGTGAAGGCTCTTACGCAGCAGAGTTCAGAGATATTTATTCCACCGTTCGTTTGTACCCCAATCCAGCGCCAGAGTTTGTTAATGTCCAACTGGGAATGTTGAATGTTGACAAGGTGAAGCTTACCCTTCACACCGTTATCGGCAATGAATCACCTATGGAGATCGAAAAAGTAGATGACCATGAGGTGCGGATACGTGTAAAAGATATGTCGCCTGGTTATTATTTCCTTACCATTAAAGATGAAGACACAAAATTCAGGGCTACCTACAAGTTCTTGAAGCGATAACCTGGCGGCGTTTATTCAATCTTCTCTAATTCCATTTTCACGCAATTAATAAAGTTGTCAACATCTTCTGAGGTTGTATCGAACGAGCACATTAGCCGTACCTCATTTGTGAAATCATTCCACACATAAAAAAAGGATTGCTGTTGAAGTTTTGAGATAATGGCTTTTGGAAAAATCGCGAAGATCCCGTTGGCATCAACTCGCTGTGTGATTTGTATTGATGGAAATTGTCGCAGCCCATTTTCTAAATGTTTAGCCATTGTATTAGCCTGTTGGGCGGATCGTTTCCAAAGGTCGTTGGAAAGCAACACCTGAAATTGCGCAGAGATAAAGCGCATTTTGGAATGCAGCTGCATTCCTTGTTTGCGAAAATATTTCAAGTGCTTAGTTAATTCTTTATTGAATACGATCACAGCTTCCCCGAACATCATTCCATTTTTTGTTCCTCCAAAAGAAAGGATGTCAACCCCTATATCCATCGTAAATTCCTTAAAGTCTTTGTTCAGGCTAACCGCAGCATTTGAAATTCGCGAGCCGTCTATGTGAAATAATAGGCTGTGTTTTTTGGCCACAGCAGCGATCGCTTTTAGTTCCTCTATAGAATAAACGGTGGCATACTCTGTAGGCTGTGAAATAGAAATCATTTTAGGTTGCGGATGATGTTGGTCATTTACCCGAATGATCTTTGATTCAACTTCATGCGGATAAATTTTTCCGTCTGTGGTGGGGATGGTGAGGAGCTTACACCCTGTGAATTTTTCAGGTGCTGTTGATTCATCAACATTAATGTGGGCAAGGTCTGAGCAGATAATGGAGTTGTACGATTGTGTTCCAGCACTCAGGCTTAATACATTGGCACCCGTTCCGTTATAAACAAAGAAGACATCAATATCTGATCTAAACAGATTTTCAAATGTTTGGATGGCGTGTTTGGTGAAGTCATCATCGCCATAGGAAGTCTGATGTCCGGCGTTTGCTTTGACGAGCGCCTCCATTATTTCCGGATGCACACCTGAATAATTATCACTGGCAAATGTTTTTTTAGACATGTGTATGTAATTTAAATGCTGCTAGCTTCTGGCTTCTAGCTGCGTGACCGTTTATTAATTTCTTCATCCTTGATAGATTTTATTATTTCCTATGATATTTAATCAATTCCTATAAGGAAATAGGTATCTTCGGAAAATGAATAAAGCTCATTAATTTTTAATAGCTAATATGCATTAATCACGTCACACCATAAACAATTCAAACAATGGTTAATATTCTGGTACCCACTGATTTTTCAGATTTATCAAAGGTAGCCCTTAATTTTGCGATCAAAGTATCGAATAAGCTGGATGGCAATATCACTTTGTTGCATGTGATCTCCATCATTCAACCCACGCGTGCCAGCATGCGCCTCAGGCTGGAAGCTCTACAGGAAGAACTGATGTCGTGCGCCAAAGAAGATATGGAATCACTTCTTGCAGAAGTAGCGGGAAGCATCAAAAGCACAAAAGACATAAAAACGAAAATAGTGCAGGCATCTTCCTTTAACACAGCTGTAAAAAACGAAGCAAAAAAATTACGCACAGGATTGGTGATCATGGGAACGCGCGGAGCAAATGGACTGCGGAAACTGGTGCTGGGTAGCAATACCACATCGGTGATCGAGAGCAGCAGCCTTCCGGTGTTGGTAGTGCCTGAGTTGGCTGAGTTTAAAAGTTTTAAGAAACTTGTCTATGCCACAGACCTCAAACATATTGATGAAGAAATTGAGGTGATGCTTCCGTATTATAAAATATTTGAATCTGATGTGGAGGTATTTCATGTCGTATCCAACACCAAAGCAGTGCCTGAAGCAGAGGTGAGGATAAAAGAGGCGATAGCAAAAGTGGATTATAAAAAGCTTAAAGCGAATGTGGTAGTAGCGAAAGACATTGATAAGGCTGTGGAAGAGCATGTAGCAAATAACAAGGTTGACTTGCTTACCACATTTACGCACGAGCATAGTTTCTACGATCGCCTGTTTGACAGAAGCCTTACACGGAAACTTGCCTTTCATAGTAGGCTTCCGTTATTGGCGTTCCGACAAAGTAAATAAAAATTTAAAATTCAGCGTTGCCCGGATAGCGTGGGTAGGCGATGACATCGCGGATGTTGGTCATTCCGGTAACGAAAAGAATCAAGCGTTCGAAACCCAGACCAAATCCACTATGCGGTGCTGAACCAAATTTCCGTAGATCGAGATACCACCAAAGTTCTTTTTGAGGGATGCCCAGTTCCGTCATGCGTCTTAGCAATTTATCATAGTTTTCTTCACGCTGTGAGCCACCAATGATCTCTCCAATGCCGGGAAACAAAACGTCCATAGCGCCTACTGTTTTGCCATCATCATTTTGCTTCATGTAGAACGCTTTGATGGCAGCTGGATAATTGTAGAGGATAACGGGCTTTTTAAAATGTTTTTCTACCAAAAACCGCTCGTGTTCAGATTGAAGATCTGTTCCCCATTCATCAATGAGGTATTGAAATTTTTTCTTTTTGTTAGGATTAGAATTCCGCAGAATGTCCATGGCCTCTGTGTATGACAATCGTTGAAAATCATTTTGCGTAATAAATTTAAGACGATCAATAAGTCCCAATTCACTTCGCTGGTCTTGTGGTTTGCTCTGTTCCTCTTCTTTCGCACGCTTGTCTAAAAATTCAAGATCGTCTGGGCAATTATCTAATGCATATTGACAAAGATATTTCAAGAATGATTCGGCAAGATCCATATTATCGTTAAGATCATAGAATGCCATTTCAGGTTCTATCATCCAAAACTCGGCAAGGTGTCGGGTAGTGTTGGAATTTTCCGCACGGAAGGTTGGCCCGAAGGTGTAGATATCTCCCAACGCAAGCGCATAGGTTTCCCCTTCCAGTTGTCCTGAAACAGTGAGGTTGGTTTCACTACCAAAAAAATCTTCTTTATAATTTATTTTTCCTTCTTCAGTTTTTGGCGGGTTCTCCATATCCAATGTCGTGACCCGGAACATAGCGCCGGCACCTTCAGCATCGGAACCCGTGATGATGGGTGTATGGATGTAACTGAACCCTTTGTCATTAAAAAATTTATGGACAGCAAAAGCCATGGCATGCCGTACACGCATCACGGCACTGAATGTATTGGTGCGTGAGCGCAAATGGGCAATCTCACGAAGAAATTCCAATGAATGTTTTTTGGGTTGCAAGGGATACCTCTCTGCATCGCTATCGCCCAACACAACTAAATCTGTTACTTTCACTTCAACCGTTTGTCCTTTTGCTGGCGAAGGGATTAATTCACCTGTAACAGAAAGGCACGCACCCGTGGTGATTCTTTTCAAAAGCACCTCATCTGTGGTTGCAAAGTCAACAACCGCCTGTATGTTCTGTATGGTTGAGCCATCATTCAAGGAAATGAATTGGTTGTTCCTAAATGTTCTTACCCATCCCATTACGGTAACGGTCTGGCCTGTTGGATCGGTTGAAAGTAGAGTTTTGATTTTAGTGCGCTTCATCTGCTAGCTATTGATTTACTCGATGACGGTACGGCCTGGCGCTTGCAACTAGCAAGTTGATGGCCGTACTCGCTTCTTATAAGTCGGCAAAAAACGGCAATTTGCCTCTCTTGTCCAAAGAAAATTACCTGGCCTTTGCATTCGGGTCTTTTCCCTTGCAATGAAAATTGTGTTTCGCTTAATGGCCTTTATTAATAGCTTTGTAGAGCAATAGAAATACAATCCCTTCATGCAAAAGCTTGGTCTAAACCAGTCGTTACAACAAAAACTCTCACCTCAACAGATTCAGTTTATAAAACTGTTGCAGGTACCTACTGCCGAGCTTGAAGCAAGGATTGAGGAAGAATTAGAACAGAATCCAGCGCTTGAAGAAGGCATGGATGAACAGCAGGAAGAACCGAATAAAGATTCTGAAGAAGAGACTCCGGAATCAACTGCGGAAGAAGACATCGACATTAAAGATTACCTTCAGGAGGATGACTACGCCGGCTATAAAATGCAGGGCGATGGAGGAGGGGATGAAGAAGACCGTGACATGCCCATTCCTATGTCGTCAAGCCTTCACGAACTCTTGATGAACCAACTGGATTTTTTAGGGTTGAATGACTCTGACTACACCATAGGCAAGCAACTGGTTGGCAGTATAGAAGCAGATGGTTATATACGCCGCGAGCTGGAGGCCATTGTAAATGATCTCGCATTCTCACAAGGGGTAGATGTAACATTGGTAGAGGTGGAGCGTATTTTGAAACGCATTCAAACATTTGATCCTCCCGGCATAGCTGCGCGAAATCTTCAAGAGTGCCTTTATCTTCAGCTTGAACGGATGGACAATGGCCACGACATCGATGTAGCAGTTGCCAAAAAAATTATCTCCGATTGCTACGATGAATTCACTAAGAAACATTATCAGAAGATCCAGAAAAAACTGGATACTGAAGATGAAGATTTTGTGCGTGATGCCATGGAGTTGATCGTTAAGCTGAACCCCAAGCCAGGAGGAAGTAGTGCCATAAGCATGGCGAAGAACGCCTACATTATTCCGGATTATATTCTCACCAATAACAATGGCAAACTTGAATTAACCCTTAATAGTCGCAATGCACCTGATTTGCGAATAAGTAGATCGTATACCGATATGTTTAAGGCTTACGATAAAAGTGATAAGCGGGATAAAAAGTTGAAGGAAGCCGTAACTTTTGTGAAGCACAAACTGGATGCAGCGAAGTGGTTTATCGATGCTATTCGTCAACGGCAGAACACATTGCTGCGGACGATGAAAGCCATCATCGACTTTCAATATGATTTTTTCCTGGAAGGTGACGAGACGAAACTGCGCCCCATGATTTTAAAGGACATTGCCATTGTTATTGGGATGGACATCTCCACTGTGTCGCGCGTGGCCAGCAGCAAAGCTATTCAAACCGACTTTGGAATTTTCCCTTTAAAACATTTTTTCTCAGAAGGTATCGCTACCGATTCGGGTGAAGAGGTGAGTAGCCGCGAGGTGAAGCAGATCATTAAAGATATTCTTGAGAAGGAAGATAAGTTAAGGCCTTTCTCCGATGATAAGCTTGAAAAGATATTAAATGAAAAAGGGTATAATATTGCACGACGTACGGTAGCTAAGTACCGTGAGCAATTGAATATTCCTGTAGCGCGATTACGAAGAGAATTGTAAGGTGAACCAGGTTGCGCGAATAGTCTCCGTAATTTTTCATCCGCTTTTGATGCCTACCTATCTGTGTGGCACACTGATGTTGGTACTCCCGTCGGCACTTCATCCCATTCGTCAGGAAATTTTTGCAGGGTTTCTTACCCTTATTTTTCTGGTCACGTTTATTCTTCCCGCCATCAATATTTTTATCTTTAAAATATTTGGAACGATTCAATCTTTTACAATGGAAGAGAGGAGGGATCGTGTTGTTCCTTTTATTTTTATTACGGTACTATACCTCTTGATGACGTATTTCTTTCATACCAATTTCAGGATAGGCATACAGGAGAGTCTTCTTAAACTTCTTTTGATTGTTGATGTACTCGTTATCACATCAACTGTTATTACCTTTTTCTATCGCATAAGCATCCACAGCATTTCCATTTGTGGACTTTTAGGCATATTGATTCCGTTAAACAAGATTTCGGAAGATAACCAACTGCTTTATCCAACCATTGCCTGTATTGTCATAGCGGGTATGGTGATGTCTTCGCGGCTTCAACTTCAGGCGCATACCCAACGTGAAGTCCTGCTTGGTGCTACCATTGGATATGCGGCTGCTTATTTTTCGATGTTATTTCTCTTCTGAGGTGATCAGAAGCTGGACAATGAGATACCAATGGTCATGTTACTCATCTCAGTCTTCTGTGGCCCTTCATCTGTTTTGAACACAGGGGACAAATTGTAGTAGCCAAACAAGGTGAAGTTGCCAGCGCCTATTTTAACAAAGGCTCCGTAACGAAAATCATTGAGGTTGAAGTTTTGCTTGTCCTTAATCTTTTTGGTTTCCCCATCAGTTCGATACTTTATTTTAGTGAATGAGTCGAACAGATAGCCCACCCGGCCTCCTATGGATGCCCGGAAGCTACGGCTCGGATCTTCAGGTTTGGTGCTGAACCGTAATTCAAGGGGTATATCAAGGTAGTTAGCAACAATCATAGATTTTTTTACACCTGGATAAAGCGTTGATGCTGGAATCAGCTCAAGCGTTTTGGTATCGCCATCTGTCACATATCCTAATGTATAGGCATTCTTAAGTTTATATCGTTCAAGGCCAAAGCCGATGCCGGGATGAAAGCTAAACTTAGATTTGCCGATGCGCATATCATATTGATAAAAAACATTTACTGTGCGCGAGCCCCAAAATCCTAATTCAAACAAAGAATCCGGCTTATTCAGAGGCTGGTTAAAACCAAATTCAACAACGAAAGACCCTGGTATGTCGGGTCTGCCCTTTGGTTTATTCGAAGCACTCGCTTCAGAGTCTTGTGAAAGGGTATCAAACGAATAAAAAATACCCGCCATGAGCAGGGTTAAAATGATGCCTTTTCTGATGATCATGTTTATGGACGCTTTAAATAAGCCCCAAAAATAAGTTTTTTGTTTGCAGAGCCAAATCATTCTTTTGTTGAGTAGATTAATTATTTACATTTGCAATCCCAAAAACGACCCATGGGTCAGGTACTGGGCCTGTAGCTCAATTGAATAGAGCACTTGACTACGGATCAAGAGGTTCGGGGTTTGAATCCCTGCAGGCTCACACATCAAACCCCGGATTAGCATAATTCGGGGTTTTTTATTGTCCATCGTCTCTCTATTTATCCGCGACTTGCTTCTACTGGTCGAGCAACATGAGGTTGTGATGGTTGCTGCCCTATTTTAGTTTCAAGGCTTTATTAATTGTTTATAATGATCATGTGCAATCCGTTGAGCTAGACTTTCGTTATTGAGGATGCAAAATGCACCAGGATTTCATTTGTTAATCCCTTTCCTTGGTCCAGTCTGGTGAGGGAGAATAGGATGTCTACTTAGAAGATACGTAATAATAATAATAGAAGCCTTTCATGTAAAAAACAGAGTTACTTGTTTAAACTTATTTGTAATTTCTATACATTTGATTTTCCTCTCCAACATATTCTGAAATTAGCATAACAAGTCTGAATTTTTTCGACATATTTAATAAGGATTTGGTTTTTAAATAGATGGCAGTGTGTGTTGATGGATTAAAAAAAATAGTAATTAACCTAAACGGTTGTGTGATATGAAACTTCGGATCAATCGTCCCTTGGACGCTAAAATGAAAGCCATTGTTGAAAAACGTAACAGTAGGCTACGCGAATTTTTCTCTTCAAAAAATCTTGATGTTGAGTTGACAGGTGATGCTGAGAACCCCATGATTGTGGTTGGACAGGCGATCAGTGTGGCTGCCTATGTGAAGAATTTTGATTTGATCTTTTTGGATAAGTCGCATCAGGGAAATACCAAAAAGATTTTCAAGCTCACGCACGAAGTCACCGGCACACGCGAAGAAGTGTTGGATGTCATGCATGAATCTGTACATGTAGGCCTGTTTAGAATTCAAGAGAAAAAATCAAAACTTTTTCTTGCGGGCTACAACTTCAAAGATCCGGAAAACAGAAAAGGAAGATTTCCAGTCTTTGCGCGCGAGATGAGCATCGTTTATAAAACGAGCGAACGCGCGGAAGAAATGAAAGCCATATTAGAAGATGATGGCTACGATGTAGATGTTGTTAAGCCTGATCTCGATAGGCTGCGCATTCACTTAGGCTACAAGCCAGAGGTGGAATATTATGATAAGAAACCTGTATTAGTAGAACGCGAGATGGATCACATGGATTAATCGTTCATATTTCTTAATACCAAAGCCCGTGCTTTTGATTTTATAATTTCTAAATCAAGTACGGGCTTATTTATTTCCTTCGCCTGCTCATCCCACTTGCGCAGTAACAAACTTTTTTCGAAGAGCGGATCTTGCTCAAAAGCCACTGCCTCTGTTTCATTCATCATACCACCTTGATGCTCCAGCGTTATTCTACTTGCTTCACTTAAGCAATTGAAATAGTCTGGATTTTTAAAGGTTAAGTAGCGTTTTGCATTTACATGGTTTTCTATTAACCGCACCATCTTTTCAGGAAAACCTCTGCTCCGTAGAAAATCCGCACCTTGCTTTTCATGAGATTGAATACCATAGCCATCCATATCGTTCAATTTATCTTTCGTCACACAGATATGTCCAATATCATGAAAGAAGGCCGCAAGAATGAGTTCATCATCAGCGCCACTTTGCATCGCCAATTGAGCGGCTTGCGACATGTGTTCCATTTGTGATACGGCCTCACCACTATACTCTTCGTGGCCGAATTGTGCATAGAGATGAAAGATGTAATCGATCGCGAGGTGAACTGTGTTACTGGCTTCTTTCATGGAAAAAAAATTGTATTTAAAGGTAGACCATGTTTTACCTTTTGTGATTATGGCAACATTAAATTTGATACACATAACTTAAAGTAAGCATCATGTGATTTTCTTGTTGACAAATGAGGTGTATCTAACTTGCACTGGAAATAAAAACTACACGTATGAAAATCAAATTGGCAATATTTGATCTCGCCGGAACAACCGTTGAAGATCACAACGATGTACCGCGCATCCTTCAGGAGACATTGGCAAAATTTGATATTTATGTCACCCTCGAAGAGGCCATTGTTGTTATGGGCATTCCCAAGCCTGTCGCCATCAGGCAGTTATTACTGAAGTATGGGGATGACCTTTTGGGTGTTTCCAATGATACCATACGCGAGATATATGAGGCCTTTCGGGTGGAGATGCTTTCTTTTTATAAAAATGATGAGCATGTCTCCGAGAAGGCAGGTGTGTCAGAAACGTTTCGTTTGCTAAAACAAAATAATGTAAAGATCGCGATTGATACGGGGTTTGACCGTGGAATTGCCAACACAGTGATGGAGCGTCTGGGTTGGTTGGAAAAAGGTCTTGTTGATTTTAGTGTTACAAGTGATGAAGTTATGCGCGGTCGCCCCTTTCCGGATATGGTGTTCAAAGCGATGGAATATTTTGATATCAATGACCCAAAAGATGTCGCCAAGATAGGAGATACAACTTCTGATTTGAGTGAAGGGAATTCTGCAGGCTGTGGGTTTGTGATCGGCATTACATCAGGTGCTTTTTCCCGCGATGTTTTGGAAAAAGAGGAACATACCCACTTGATTGATTCCATACCTGACCTGATTCCAATATTAAGTTTTTCATCTGAGACACAAAAAGCTTGATTCAACGTTACTAAATCGTTAACTTCATGTTAAATAAACATAACATGAGGTGGTTAGACTTGCGATTATAGTATTTTTTTGTTTGCCTTTTTCAGGATTTGCGGAGCCGACTTGGTTCAACGGAACCATAGTTACAAAGGATCATAAAGTAATGAATGGTGACGTGTTTGTTCACCCCTCTTTTGAGGTTATCATTTTACGATTGAAGGATAGTGTGCTGGTGTTGCCCGCCTATAAGATAGCTTCTTGTCATTATTATAATACGGAGACTGGAATAAATGCCCGAATTATCGCTATTACCGACTATTCATTGAACAGACCTGTGTCAAAACTGTTTGAGGTGGTGGTGAAGGGAAATGTGGATGTATTAAGGAGGCCAAAATTTTCTTCCATACAAACACATGATCCGCGTGACTTTGATTATTATACCTATAGCAATTTCTCAATACATTCATTGTTCAGTTTTAGAAATTCTGTTTTCCCGAACATGTTGGAGAAGCAACGTAATAAATTATCGGCCTACATGGTTGCCAACCATCTTAATCCCAATAATGAGGGAGACGCCATCCTGTTGATACAATTTTATAATAAGGTGATAAGAAGTGAGGAGTCTGAATTAATTACCGCTAGGAGGTAAGCATTGCCTCGGTGTTTTTGGTAAACCGTATTTTGTTTTTCCGCGCATGCCATGTCTTTTGTTTATGGCTGAAATAAACCATTGAGCTTCCAACCAGGCATGTTCCGGCTATCGAGACAACATAGCCGGCTTGCATGAAAAATTGCAACCAGCTTAGATCATGCAAGCCAAACTCCTTAAATAGCAATACACCAATGCTTCCCAGGTAGCCAAACGAATCGGACACGTACATAATAAAACCGACCGTGCCCGTATATTGAAATGCGGCCAACATGCGATCAAAGAAAATGCTATTGAAGGGCACGTACCCTAAGTAGAGGCCCAGGCCCACCATGATCATCCACAACGGAGCGTTTATAAGACCAATTTCGAAAAACCAGGTACTTAATCCCATAAGCATAAAACCACCGATAATAATGATGTGGTTGAGCATAAAGGCTTTTGTGTTATTCTTTATAAACATGATGCTGCCTAAAAAGACCAGCACTAAAACTGAAATGGGTATCTCCGTTAATGTAAAGAGAGAAGGTTGATTCCCGTATCCCAATGTATTCCAAAGCTCAGCTGAAAAATTATCCCGAAAATCCCGAAAAGCAGTTAAGAGCACATACGCCAAAACAAAAAGAAAAATACCCGGCAGGAAAGTTACAATAAATTTTTTACGATCTTTTTTGTTCATGGTTACGCGCTTGGTGCGCAAGGCAATGTCTTCATCAGTAGGAGGAGGCAATCTGTCAATTAACCAAACGAAAAGTATAAGTGGAAGTACAAATAGGGTGGCTGTGACAAACGGCATCCAGCGCTCGGAAGTATCCCATTGGGCCATAATAAACGCACCAACTGATTTTGCGAACCCTGACGAAAAAATAAAACTGACCGACAAGCCTACGCCTAATATTTCCGTCTGCTTTCTGCCCTCGAGATAGGAGAATAAAATGCCCCAGATCATGCCGAGTGGTAATCCATTTGTAAAAAGGAAAACAATGTTGAAGGGAGCAGGGGTGAGGGCGAACCCAAGCCAGGATAATACGGCGATGCCTGAGAGGAACAATACATTGCGCGACCGGGCATCTGATTTTAATTCTGATATTACTTTTATACCAATGAACTTTGAAAGTGCATACCCCAGCACTTGAGCAATAACCAACCAAACTTTATAGGACACGCCACCAATCTCCAGATCATCGAAGGTGGCGACAGAAAATGTTTTTCTGAAGGTATAAACACACGTGTATAAACAGAATGAAACACAGGAAGCATACAGACAAAACACAAAGCTATTTGTGTTTGCAAGCCAATGGGTCACACGTTGGTTAACGGATGATGCCATACTCGTTGAATTTTTTTTGCTGCCATTCTCCGTCAAGCATTATGGAAAGGTGACGAAACCCAAGTCCATAAAGCATGGTGGCAGTTTCCGTGAACAGGTTCGTTAAGTCTTCTTTGAGATGCGCATCGCTGATAAGGGTAATTGGTATTTTTTTCTCTTGCAGCAATTCCAATATCCAGGGACTTGGATAAGTAGAGGAAGATTTTTTTTGGTATAGCCCACGCGTGTTGACCTCTACGATTACTTCAGACTTTTTTATACAGTCTATGGT
>JBBRKB010000051.1:0-14090 GCA_038218385.1 Cytophagales bacterium
GCTAAGCATTGCTGCTTGCCTCTCATGACCCTTTAATAATTCAATAGCCTGATCAATCTTGCGAAGTTTGATTAAACACTCGCCAGCCAGACTGATGGAAAGAACTTCATACGATAAATTGGTTGCTTTTTGAAATCGTTGTGAAGCCACTGAAAACAGCGTTAGTGCACTGTCATAATGTTGGCTTGTGTAAATGCGTTGGGCTTCTCTCAATATTTCCTTTCCAGACACATTTACGTCATCGTCTTGATGAAATGATGCGCTGATAAATAAAAACAAAACGATCAGAAGAGAAAATAAAATATGTGGGATACGGTTCATCATCCTATATGCAGTTTTACATATCCTAATAAACAATAAAGATAGCAAACAAAGGCCGTGGGGGAAACCTGTTGTGTTATTAGAACCTGATTTTACCTTATTGCGTATCTTATAGGTGTATATTTTTTTTTGAAAAAATATACAGAAGGTAGTAACCTTTGATGAAATGGGTAGCACTAAGGACTAGGAAGCTTCCACAAAAATTTATCATGTATGAAAAAAATAATGAACCCTATCCTTCTGGTATCTTTTCTTCTCGCTATTTCATTACAGTTAAGTGGCCAGACGTTTGGTGACCGAGTGTTGAAAAAAATTGAAAGGCGAGCGGACCGTAGGTTGGATAATGAAGTTGATAAAAAATTAGATAAGGTTGAAGAAGGTATCGATGAAGGTCTAAAAGGCGACAATCCGAAAAAAGGCAGCACCAACACCTCAAACTCAAAGACTGAAAAAAACTCAAACACAAAGGATGTAGCAGATGCGAAATCTACAACCACAGAATTTCGCTCGTATTCCAAATTTGATTTTGTTCCGGGTGAAAAGCTTATTGTTTTTGAAGATTTCTCGCAAGATGCCACAGGTGACTTTCCGTCAAAATGGAATACCAATGCAAGCGCTGAAATTGTTACCGTGGAAGGTCAGGAAGGCAAATGGCTTGCCCTCACGAGTTCCGGCATTGTAACACCCGATTTCATCACGCAACTACCTGAAAATTTTACACTGGAGTTTGATCTGCTCATCACACCCAAGTATAGCTTTTATGATTCATGGTTCTATATCCATCTGCTCGCAGCGCCAAACAAAAAAGAAGTTATGAATTGGAACGCCTACCAAGGCAAGCGCAGTGGTATACAGCTTGCCCTTCATCCGCAAGATGCGGGTATGACACCTCATGGAAGAGCTTCTTATGTCATGTATACAAAAGGCGCTTCCACTATGAAAAATGATGTGGCTTCGTTAACAGCCTTCAACTCTGCCGATAAAAATAAAGTCAGGGTTTCCATATGGCGTCAAAATCAACGACTGCGTATGTATGTTAATGAATTAAAAGTGTGGGATTTGCCGCGCGCGTTTGATAAAGACTTGGTATACAACACGGTGTTATTCGAGAAAGAAAATGCAAAGGCAGGCAATAATTATTTTATCAAAGATGTTCGGCTGGCCATTGGCAATCCGGATACACGAAATAAATTGTTAACGGAGGGAAAATTCAGTACCACAGGAATCTATTTTGATATCAATTCATCCACTATCAAGCCGGAGTCTGGCGGTGTGATAAAAGAAATTGCCGATGTACTAATTGAAAATCCAACACTGAAAATAAAAATATACGGGCATACCGATGCAGATGGAGACAATGCATCAAACCTCAGTCTATCGCAGAAACGAGCCGTAGCAGTAAAACAACTATTGGTTAAAGAGTTTAATATTAACGATAGTCGAATTGCAGCGGATGGAAAGGGTGAAACCGAACCCGTAGCGTCTAACACAACCCCAGACGGAAAAGCCGCAAACAGACGCGTTGAATTTATACGGCAGTAAAAAGCAATGCAGATTTATCATGCACAATAGTTTTTTTAGGTAAACAATAACATTTAAAAGAGTTGTTCATAAAAACTTAAACAGCTTTCCGTTGTTAACAACACATGAAAACTTTTGTAATTATTGGTGGATCCTCTGGAATTGGAAAAGCTTTGGCACTTCAACTGGCTTTGTCGGGTGATAAGGTAATTGCCACATACAGAAACACTCCAGCTGAATCAACAAGCCAAATTCAATTCCATTCTTTCGATGCACTTGGCGATGATGCCGATTTGAACTTCTTACCGGAGACGATAGATGGGCTGGTCTATTGTCCAGGAAGTATTGATCTCAAACCCTTTCATCGAATCAAGCCAGAGCAGTTTGTTGAGGATTATAATTTGCAAGTAGTGGGCAGTGTGAAAATAATCCAGGCTGCTTTGGGGGCACTGAAGAAATCGGAACATCCCTCCATCCTATTATTTTCAACTGTCGCAGTTCAGACGGGCTTCCCATTCCATAGCAAGGTAGCTGCATCGAAAGGTGCGATAGAAGGATTAACCCGCGCATTGGCAGCTGAACTTGCACCAAAAATTCGTGTGAACTGCATTGCCCCATCGATTATCGACACGCCTTTGGCCGCAAGCCTTCTGAATAGTGAAGAGAAAAAAGAAGCCAACGCCCAACGTCATCCTTTAAAATCTATTGGCGCAGCAAATGACATTGCCTCCATGGCGGCATTCCTACTTTCAGATCACGCCAAATGGATAACAGGGCAAGTGTTGGGAGTAGATGGTGGAATGTCAACCCTAAAAGTTTAATATCACATTAAAACCCGTGCATCATGCTCAACTTCTTTAAGAAAAAAACGAAATCGGAAAAACTCGAATTGTTGTATAAAAAAACAATGGAAGAAGCTTATCGACTTTCTACTATCAACCGGGTTGAAAGTGATGCTAAATATGCAGAAGCAAACGACATTATGATTGAAATAGAGAAAATTAAAAACAATCTTTAATTGGTTGTTGATCCCATCACTCATCTCGTATAGCCAGACTTCAAATCCAACTGACTCCACTTCATTTTCAGTTGAGCAAGCTTCCTCAACTGAAGAGAGAATAAAATTACTCAACTATTCATTGGCATTGAAATAGTACAAAAAGCGCTAACAATTAAACGCAGGCTGGAATGGCTATCATTGTATTGCAAGTCCGTGTTTTGTTCGGCTACCTGTTTATCGATACTCTCTATAAATAATGATATTGAATCGTTACCAAAATTGGGAGGTGACTAAAAGTAAAAAGCGAGGTGATGAGAAATCACCTCGCTTCAATCAACTAAACTAACTAAACCTTATATTTTTATTCCGAGTGAATCAGTGCCATACCGATAATGATTTAATCAGCGCCATCATCTTTTGCAATGTCAACGGTATAAGCAGCTACATTTTTCCCTTGCGTTGTCCCTACCTCAGCATCAAACCTCCAATGTATTCCACCACAGATTCTGGACTCAGCTGCTTCAACTGCCCACGCCCTTACCTGACTTGCTTCAGCAGGAAATATATACGCCAACACTTCTGCTCCCGCTGCAGAGAAAACACTATGGCCGGATGAATAGCTTGGGAAATTAGGAGTACCTGCAATGGTTTTGTAACCGGGTATTAGTTGAATAGGTCTCGGGTAGTGATAATAATATTTCGTATCCCAACAACTGATCCCACCATCCATCATGGCCATGTTCAGATAGGCAAATGTGCGTGCCGTGCGAAGTGGGTTCAAAGCATATTTTATCACATAGTCTTTTGCAATTTTATTCCAGTGGCCGGGCGGTGTGTATGTACCAAGACCATCTTGCCAGTAGTTGGCAAGCCGTCTGTGTTCCTCCGTCCTATTTTTTGCATAGCCTATTAACTCTTTTACGTTTGTTTCATACTCAGGAGAACCGGGTGCCGGCGGAATTCCCGGTCGCACTTCTTCTACTGTATGCACACTCCACATTTTTACTTTTCCGAAAAGCGGTGCAAGACCAACCGGCCTAACAGGGACTTCCAGGTTGTCCCATTGCCAGCCAAACCTCGCGAAAGCCGCAGCCTTGATAGAATCAGAAACTACTTTTGATGTTTGCGCTTTTTTCATACCATCAGTAGCTGCGCGTGCCAACGCAACTTTAGCAACCTCTTCACCAATAAATTCTCCAGCAACAATATCGCTGTCAACATTCACCCCTGCCCAAACCAGACTTTTCATGTGTTCATCTGCTTTTACAATCAGGTAATCCTTTTCTAGCGGAAACATGACTGTTAAGATGTCGCGGGAAACCGCAGCTATTACTGCACCATCTGAAGGATATGAAGGCATATCGTTTTGATTGTATGAAACATTAATCGTGTTGTCAACCTGATAAGGTGCCTTGCGATTAAACAGATACTTGTAATGCCATGCTGAAATCAAACCATCAAACTGGGCAACACTCATGTAAGCAAGTGCTCTAACAGCATACGGTGGATGTGCAAATGGAAAACCTGGTGGTCCTTCGGGGGAAGCAGGGTTTGGCAATGTGTATGTTCCATCATCATTAGGCCCTGGAATGAGATTATATTTTGCAATCAATTCAAGTGCTATCTCATTCCAACGCAGCATTGGATTGTTTGTCCAGTAGTCCACTGCGTTCCGTTGGCTGCCGTTAAGGTTTGATGTAACTGATTTTACTACACTCAGCTCAGCCCTATAGTCAGATGATGTAACATCATCGGGTGCATCAATTATAATCTGATCAGAACCAGAAAGAAGCACCGGAGACCAAGAGCCTCCATCTTCATCAAGTCCGGAAAATTCGTATGCAGTATAGTTAGCGCGTGTCGGAAGATCGTTCTCGCATGAAACCGTGAGCACCAAAAAACAACCGAGTACTACTATTTTAGTATAAATATTTTTCATCATATAAAAATTTTAAAATCCTTAGAGCTTAAATTGATAGGTAATGCCTCCACCAAGGCCACTGTAATTGGCTACATTTCTTCCATTGACCACGCGCGTGTAATTGGCCAGCAATCCAAAGCCCTTTACATTTTGGAACCAATATTGTGCCTTGAAACATACTGCGTCTTCATTTACTTTATTGGTGGGTTGCGCTGCATTATATGCGCGGATGTCATCACCACTGGTTGATCTCAGCCCGATGTACCGAGCCTCTAGTTGAAGTGAATTTTCAAAAAGCCGTATCCCTGCTACCACATCGTAGCTCCAAGCATTTGGTACATCCATCCAAGGCGTGTAATAACTGCCGTTGGCGTAATAGTAGTCACGCTCTACTTTTGTCTGACCTCTCCATAAAAATGCGCCAGATGCTCGTGCGTAAATTCCCATGTTCAATTTATATTGGAGTATCCCTCTTAGATTAACTTCATTGGCGCCAAAGCCGATGCTATACGGTCTGTAGTCGGATAAGTAATTTGTAATGGGTGTTGAATATCCAAGTGTACTGAGCAAAAGCATTTTCCCATTTCCCATTTCTTTATTAAGAAGTTCACCTTTCAGTGATATGCTTAAGTCTTGGAATCCTTTTGCGCCATCAAACCTGCCACCATTAGGTTCACTTGATTCGGTCTTGATATAAGGAGCTGCTACAATTAGATTCAATTTGTCATGCAATCCAATGGCAATCATTGGCAAAATTGTTTTGCGGGAGACAGTTGCAATGGTTCGATTCTCTCTAAGGTATGTACCTTCCCAATAGTGATCGAATGATCCTTGTTCATAAATTAATGCGAAGCAGGATTCTCGTTGCTTCATCATGATCGCATCCGTAGCCGTCTGCGCATGCAACTCCTGAAGGAGTGGTGAAACAAATAGTATTAGTATAAATTTTTTCATGTTTTAGTATTTAGTTTTTAATCGGTCAAATGCCTCTTGTTAAATTATCATTTCATTAGTGAAATGAAGTGCATGGAAATTTTCGAGCTGAGTAAAATCCGATTGTTATTTTAACCGAATGGATATTGATCCGTGTTGAATGTTCCCAACGCAATTGATCTTCCGCAAAACGTAATGCTTGCAAAACGAAATATCGCGCGGGTAGCATAACATCATGACACCCCATACTTAATCAGTATGATACAGTCAAGTGGTATCAACGGACATCAAAAGAGAATCAAGCCTCGGGAGGAGGCGAGGGAATGGATAGAAACACGGGTTGAAGTCCTGTCTTTGTTTGAGTGAATGACAAGGTGTATGTCCACCCAGCGGTTAGGTGAGAACTTGAGTGCTTGGGTGCTAGGTAGACTTTAATGAAATCAATTTTACTTTTAGATCCTGATTTTGAATTCACCGGTTTGTCGGTAAATGTTTTTACATAATCAGACAAGGCTTCGTGAATATGTTTTTGCTGCACGTCCCTTATGCAAATCACATGCAAGGTGTCTTGATAAAATCGTTGCTTGATTAGTCTATAAAATTCACCATTGTGTTCAAAAACACCATCTATACGTTCAAAGCCGTTATCCTGAAGTGGGTAAGGCATGGTAATCGGGATTTTAAAAGTCTCAACCTCAGCAGCGTTATATGTATCTGCGTCAAATTGACTGATCATAGTCTGATTATTTTGAAGCCAGGCTGTAAAAAACACACCATAGTAGCCTGCTGCATTGAGCAGCAATAAAAGTAAAAGGCTAATAATCGAAAATTTCTTCACTTTCGGATAGGTAGACTACATAGATAGATAAAGTTTTAGAAAAAAACAAAAGCCTCGGAACTTAGGTATTAAATTTTTTGAATGAGTGGATCACACTGAAAATAAGAGGACTAACATCATCTCAAAATTTCCAACTTATCCCCGCCTTTACAAACCGCGATGTACCCGGTGTAAAATGAATTTCTGAAACAGGAATAGCTTCGCCTTTCAGTTGTGATAAAGTATCAAACTGTGCTTCGTTCCATACTTCATTCAAAAAATTCTGACACGAAAGACTGATCGTGAAATTTGAAAGCACATAATTTAATGTAGCATCTAAAACCGTATACCCTTTTGCAATCACAGTATTGTCTTCATTAGCTGTGCGGTCGGCCATGTAGCGGTACCGCAGACTTCCCTGCAATCCAAATTTACTTTGATACGATATACCTCCGGAACTGGTTAAGGTAGGTGCAAGGGGAACATAGTTCATTCCTTCGGGTTCGTTTTTAAAACGAGGGTTCGCAAAATTTACATCTACATCAGCATAAATGTTTTTAAGAATCTGGCTGCGCACTGAAACATCAACTCCCTTTCGAAAGGAAGCGCCACTGGGTTCTACAATTCCTTCATCACCCACATACACAAACTCTTGTTCGGAATCAAGAACCCAAAGTGCCGCCTGTAAAATTACATCCTTTGTCGGTTTCCAGATCCCAAATCTGCTCCCACCGCTTTCGGTAAAATACTTTTTCCATCTTGTAAAGTAACGACACGCGTATCGTTGGAATGGAATCCATAGCCAGTCTTTAAATAAAAAGTGGTTGATGGAGATGCTTGATAATTAAAGGAAAGCTTAGGGCTCGCAACCGTTTTGGAAACTCCTGGGCGCTGAAAAGTGCTGTCGAGAAAATCGTTGTACACAAATTGAAACGCATCGACTCTTACACCTCCGCTTATTGAAAAATTATTACTGAATGTGAAAGTCTCATTAACAAAAGCATGCAGATTGGTTTGATCGACATCACCTCTGGCGGCATAACCTAACAGCGTATGCTGATTCATGGTGTGCGCCAGTCGGATATCGTTAATGTCATCGTAACGAAAGCCTAGTCCCGCTTCGGTTAAGGCAACGGTATTGCCCAAATAAATTTCCTTTACATAATCACCAGTATATCCATAAATCTTACGCGACTCTTGTTGTGTAATCTGGTCGCCATTCACGGGATCGTTTAGGTAAAAAGTAAAGTTTGAGATCAGCCGGAAATCATATTTCGAAAAATATACCTGATGGTTGGTGATAGCACCATTCTCCAAACGTTTTTTGTATTGAATAGTAAAATTAGAACGTGCTGTCTCGCCACCCTCCTCACTCAGGGAACCAAACCTGGAAACCAAACCTTGCTCAACAGCACGTTCAGGAATTTGACCGGAGGCATTCCACCGGCTTGTAAATGTTGATGCACTCACCGTGAGAGATTGTGTATCGCCCGAACGCAGGGTATACTTGCCCATCATGTTAAGTCGGTTAAAGTTTTGCGGATTCTCAAAGTATCCGTTCGATAAAAAATATTCTGTTGCAATGTAGGCTTGCTGATTAATATCTTGATTGGATTTATCCAGCAGCTTAAACATCGTCAAGGCACGGAGCGTATTGAATTGTCCGCCTTCCATTTTGACCAGGTTCTTATCCAGTGATTTTTTTGTTTCAAAGGCTGCAAAGCCCGCGGTTGCAAACTAGTAGGAGGCGCCGGTGAAGAAACCATTCTTGCCAGGGTAGGAGAGGGTATCGTTACTTCTATTGGTTCTTCAGTTTCCCATAAAGAGGTACTGGAAAATCCGGATAAAATTTCAAGGCTGGTATTACAAAAAGGCCTTGATGCAGGTACAGCCTATGAAATTCTTTCTATAGATATTGCGGATATTGATGTAGGGGCAAATATTGGTGCCAAATTGCAGATAGATCAGGCAGGTGCTGATTTAAAAGTAGCTGAAGCAAAAGCTGAAGAAAGACGGGCCATGGCGGTAGCCGTAGAACAGGAAATGAAGGCCAAGGCGCAGGAAGCACGTGCCAAAGTAATTGAAGCAGAAGCAGAAATACCCAAGGCTCTGGCAGAGGCATTTAGAAGCGGTAACCTGGGAATAATGGATTATTACAAAATGCAGAATATTCAGGCAGATACAGATATGAGAGGCGCCATTGCTAACCCGGGAAAGGATACGAAAAAGTAGTACTAGAAATAAAGATTTTATAACAATTGTCAATAGCCATGCTGCCGGTTAGAAATCAGTTATTTATGAACCAAGTTTTTTTTGATACTGTCCACTTTGCGAAAACCTTAGTGTACTTTGCGTGAATCGGGCTAGTTTTCACGCAAAGTACGCTAAGTAAAGTATCAAAGTACGCAGAGAAGCAAATGCTATTATAGTAAAGTGTTGATCATTAACTTACAACAAGTCTAATAATGGTATTACCATTCTACCCGATCTTCATTAAAAGTGCAATAATTCTGCTTACTAAGATAAATCCTTAATCTTTACTGCCCTGCAATAAGTTTTCAGCTTGGAGTTACACGCCATTAAAAGTAAAAATATAGGTATGTATGGAACAAGCTGTCTATTTTATTGAGTAAATACAATTGATTGAGCTAATCAATAGAATCTTGTGCAGTGTTGCTATTATGTTGAAGGGCACTGTTAATACCCTGCATGTCCTTCCGGATTTCGCCTAAGCAATTACGCATTTCTGCTAATACCTCTCCTTGATAGGCAAGCAATTCGCCAAAGCGGTCTTGCTTATTGACAAGCTCTTCGACTTTTGATAAAATATCTTTCTTATCTGGCATATTCAATAGAACGTTTAAAAATCCTATACACCTGCATGGGTTGAAAAGGTTTGTTCTCCCTTGTCTTAAAGGCAGCCTGGTTAAGCTTCTTAGCAATCTGCTCAAAGCTCAAACCCTCATTCCGGTACATGCGGATCATTGCAGCTGCCCGCTGTACGGATTCATCCGTACGGGCTCTAGTGGCTGTGGCCGTACTTCCCTTTTTGCGGTCATCATCTGTAAGATTGGCTTTTCTTTGGATGGTTTCGCCTCTCGCCCGTTTAGCCTGTAAAGCTGCCTTGGTACGCTCAGAGATCAGCCTGGCTTCACGTTCGGCAAGTGCTGCGAATATGTGTATGGTAAAGTTATCCGCTTCCGGCATATCGCAAGCTTTAAACTGTACTTTCGATTCCATCAAGGACGAAACAAAATGCACGTTCCTAGCCAATCTGTCAAGCTTGGCAATGAGAAGGATGGCACTATGCTTTTTAGCATACTCGATGGCTTCAAATATTTTTGTCCTCTGGCGCTTAGAGGTGCCTGTTTCTACTTCGGTAAACTGAGCGATGATGCAATCCGCACAATTCCCGGTAAACTGTCTCACAGCGGCCTGCTGCGCTTCCAGGCCAAGGCCGGATTCGCCTTGCTTTTTTGTAGATACTCTGTAATAAGCTACGTACTTCATATTTTGGCAATATAACACTACTACAACGTCCGTTCAAGTACTGTTATGAGTATTTTACGTACATCACATAACCAATTATAGTTTGCAAAATAAATTTACTCATTGATAGTATTTTGAGACAATATGCAGATAGCCTCCCCAAACCCATGATATCTTAGAATTTCAAACTGTTAAAATATTTTTCGTTAAAAAAATTGCAATATTCACTTTTTTAATTACATTTATTTGCACTCTTCCCAGCAACTATTGACTAAATGAGCGGGTCATATCGTTGTACTGTTCCTTCACTGAATTCCAAAATTGTACAACTATGAGAAGCATAACAATAGGTGCTCTTTGCTGGCTAAGCCTGCTGGCATTTGGCTGCGATAAAGACGACCCTTCAATTACCGTTACTCAAACGGCTCCCTATTCAGTCAGAGCTGGAGAGGTGGAGTTTACCTTGTTGGTAACTGACCTGACAGGCAAGCCACAGACTGTACTGAAAGCCGGTGAAAACTTTCTGCTCACTTTTAAAGTCAAAAACCACAGCAATAAAGAAGTAAAAGTCTGTGAAGGTAGCTTATTTGATAACGATAAAATAGGAGACCAGCTATTTACTGTATACAAGGAAACCAGTGAAGCCGGTAGTAGCAAATCAATAGCAGTAGGCAGGCCCTACGAATCAATTGGTACTTTATGCCGGATTTATGGCCCTTCCATATTGAAGGCCAAGTCTGAAAATACAATTACACTTCCCTGGCTGTGGGGCAGCGAGAACCAACAGGATTTTTATGATACGTCTGACTTTGGGCATTTCTTAGATTTCGGTTATGGTTGTGAAACTTCGGCTTATTATTCAGCTCAGGCCCCAAGGACTACTGCCCTGGCTGTCGGCAAATACTTTACCCAACTTTCGGCCACCCTTGACAACCGGAAAGTTTCTCTACGCTACGACTTTACTGTTGAATAATTAATTATAAATCCTTAACCAGTTATCGTAATGAATAAGTTCTATCTAAGGCTCCTGGCAGCCTGTCTGTTATCGCTTTGTGCCTTTACTCTTCAGGCACAGCAAACCCAAATTGTGGGTGGTGGCAACACTACTATTTCTAATGCTCCCTATCAGGTGTACATTGAGGCTGGGAGTGGTCGTTGTGGCGGTGTAATTATCGCGCCTAACTGGATATTAAAATATGGAAACCACTTCTACTGTCCTTAAAATCCGGAAAACCGACATAAGAAATCTCCAATGTATAAGTGCCTGTCAAAACTTTGTCCATTCGGAATTTACCAAATGCATCTGTTACCACACCTTTGACAATAGCTGTACTATCCATTAATTTTATAGTGGCACCAATCAATGGCTCACCGTTACTTCCATCTTTAACACTGCCCACCAGCGAACCGGTGTGGGCATAGCATGCTATGGAAAATAACATCAAAAATAAAAGTGTATAGCGTATGCGCATAATGTGGATTAAGAGTCCGTGTTAATTGACGCCTGAATCTTTTGAGTTACCAATGGTCCTAATTCAAATGAACTGTTGATGGCCTCATTCAACAATTCCATACCTCGTTTTGTTAAACTATTTTCTTTGTAAATGACGCCCATGTGGTACAAAGCATCGGGCTCAACTGTTTTGCCCATTACATGATCCTGTGCTATCTGAAGTGCTTCAATTTTATTACCTGCATTAAAGTTTGCCCATGCAAGCAAATCATACGACTGTGATGTAGGCCTGTTGGATACTTCCCGTTCGGCAAGTCGTACAGCCTCGTCAATATTTTGTTTATTGTCTATGTAGACATTAATCAGGTATTTGTTGTACATATCACCGTATCGTTCATCTGTTGTAACAGATGTGAACGTGAGCATGTTTTGGCGCGCTTCTTCTGTAGCACCTTCCCATGTAGCAATGTATGCTAAGGTAAGGTAATGATCGGGTGTGTTTTCAATTTTGGTAAGGTGTCCTAAAATTTCTTTTGCCAGCGTTGTGTTGTGATCGTGTGAAAATGCTATCCAGGCAATCTGCTTCAATGCATAATGATAGTTAGGATCTTTGCGCAAAATATCTGTATAACATTGGTACGCTTCTTCAACACGACCCGCATGGCTATAAAAATCTCCGAGATTGGTTTTCGTCCAAATGTATAAATCCTTGTTGCCCCCCACTCTAGCGAGTGCCCGTTCCATAAAATGAATTGTAGAATCCAACTGACCTTCATGGTCTTTTACTTTAGCTTTTCTTATCAACCACGCAAATGAATTCTTATTGGTAAAATCATTTAATACCCTATTGGCCGTATACGTATCGCCCAACTCCAGACTCACATCGGCCAACATCAACAATGATGCTGCCTTTTTGTCTCCGATTTTTACCGCAAGGTCAATGTATTGTTTTGCTTTTTTAAACTGATGTTGACTAATAGCATTGGTAGCAATGGCATGATAAATTCCAACCTGACCTTCTTTCTTTTCATTAACAATATTTAATAAACTATCCGAACGATGTAAGTCATCAATAGTACCAGACAACTTAAAACGACTAGCGTATAAGCCGGCAAGTTTTGATAATTCAGTTGCACCATTGCCTCTCGATTCCCAAAATGCAATATTACCGTTGCATCTGATCAACTCTTTATTAGAACCATCAGTTTGTAAATAAGGTGATACATCTTCACGTAAAACGATGGCGTCTTTTTCAGATTGGCAACTGGCCAGAACAGCGAGTAAGAATAATAATGCAGATAGTGGTTTCATGGTTTTTAAAATTAGGGTGAGGAAAAAATAAGGAGACCAACATGGCGTCAGTCTCCTGTAATCCAACCTTAATGAGGTGTTGCTAAGTATGGAAATGTGGAAAGGAATTCTTTGTCGTTCGAATCCACGTTATCATCTGTCAGTCCTGGGTTTTGATCAGCATTAGGACCACCAAAAATAAGAATCAATTCTACCGTGATAACATCATCTGCTAGTGTTCTTCCAGTCAACACATTCGTACCATCGTAAAATGTAGTAGGCCCGGTGAGTGAAACGGTCAGTACATCTGTTGCCAATACACTGGTGAAAGTGGTGGCATCAAGAGTCAATAAATTGGTTGTATAGTTAGGATTAAGTGCCAGCAGTTTATTTTTAAACTTGGTAGCAAATACAGCTCCCTGATTAGCCGGAGTTGTTTCGTTAAAGGCATCTTTCATGTCTGAACTAACAAACACCGTGTTGATGGCAGGACGCGCCATCTGATCTTCCTGTTCGTACATTACTACAGGGTTCGTATCGTTATTCTTATCACAGCTCAAAATTGTTACACCCGCAAAGGCTAGTAACATTAGGCTGAGTGAAGTTTTTATATTGCTTTTCATTTTGTTTTAATTTTAATGGTTAAAATAATTTTAGATTGAAACGAACATGTTTCGAATTACATCTTACGATTGGAGGTTACCCATGTGTTAATGCTGCCAGATCCTAATGTTGACTTAGGCAATTCCACAACTAGGGACATAACGTTTGTGCCCGCAAATGTGTCCGTGCCTGGTGAATTGAATGATGATTTCGCACCACTTATCACATCTTGATAAGCACCTAGGTCAAAGAAGAATGGATCATCACGCGGGCCGGCAAACACTTTCATACCACTGCGCTCACCTACAACCGCTGTTGATCCATACGCGGTAACATTTGCTTCTGCATACGGTGCAGAACTCATCAATGTACTCATCAGTCCTTTTTGTGATGGTGCCACAGGACCATACACTTTTACTTTACCATTTTTAAATGTTGCCTGAATAACAAGGTCTTCAACATTATCCTTTGTTGAGGAATTGTCAATGTTAATTTCCAACATTACCTCTTCATCAAATGAAGCCGCAGCAGTAGCACCAGGTGCCAGAAGGCCTTGTACATTTAGTACAAATACCATGTTGCTGCTATTGGACGGACTTTGAAAGGCATAGAAATCAGTAATATCAGAACCGGTTCCCATTACAGCGGGTGCATCAATGTGATCAGACGCGATGAGGTATACAGTGGCAGAAAGGCCAACCAATACCAATAGACTCATAAGTAATTTTTTCATAAGAGTGTA